>JAJJPM010000030.1:0-24718 GCA_032907525.1 Gammaproteobacteria bacterium | reverse complement strand
CGTGGATTTCGTGGCCATCATGTTTTCGCTTTTCTTCGCGCGCCTTTGCGTCCTTCGCGGTAGAAATGGGTTTTCGTGCTGTGGTCAGGGCACGGCTTCATCCAGCTCGCGCAGATACTTGAACAGGCTGCGCGCGCTGGCCGGGGGCTTGCCGCGGTCGCGTTCCTGCTGCGCCTGGCGGACGAGCTGGCGCAGGTGCTGGCGGTCGGCGTGCGGATAATCGGTCAGCACATCGCCGAGCGCCGCGTCGCCCTCGGCGATGAGCCGGTCGCGCAGTTGTTCCAGGTGATGGAAGCGCTGCGCCGCGCGGCGGTCGGCCTGCTGCATGGCCTCGAGCCGGGCGCGGATCGGCTCGGCGTCGAGGTTGCGCATGAGCTTGCCGATGTACTGCAGCTGCCGGCGCCGGCCGCCGTGCGCGGTGATGCGCCGCGCCAGATCGACGGCTTCGCGCAGCTTCTCGGGCAGCTCGATGCGGTCGAGTTTGGCCTGCGGCAGCTCGACGAGCTCGCGCCCGAGATCCTGCAGCGCCTCCGCGTCGCGCTTGAGCTGCGACCGGCTGGGTCGCTGGTCGGAATCGATGTCGAAGTCGTCCTGGTTCATGCGAAGAGATTTAACCACGAAGGCGCGGGCGGGAAAATGATTTAGCCACGAAATCCACGAAACCCGCGAAAATGAATGATGCGGAATTTCCATTCGTCATATTCGTGGGTTTCGTGGATTTCGTGGCCATCGGATTTTGATTTCAGACGAGGTCGCAGATGACGAACCAAGCAGTGGAAACCCGCGGTGCCGCGCTGCCGCAGCCGGAGGAACTGGAGGCCCTGGTGCGGCTGGTGCTGGAGGAGGCGAAGGCCTGCGGGGCCACGGCCGCCGAGGCCGGCGTCAGTCTGGAGGCGGGGCTGTCGGTGACCGTGCGCCTGGGCGAGGTCGAGACCCTGGAATACCACCGCGACCGCGGGGTCGGCGTGACGGTGTACGTCGGCCGGCGCAAGGGTTCGGCGAGCACCTCCGACTTCGCGCCCCAGGCGCTGCGCGAGACCGTGCGCGCGGCCTGCGACATCGCCCGCTACACCAGTGAGGACGACTGCGCGGGTCTGGCCGACGCCGCGCTGATGGCGACCGAGATCCCCGACCTCGATCTCTGCCATCCGTGGGATATCGACGCCGCGGGCGGCATCGAGATCGCCCGGCGCTGCGAGGCGGCCGCACGCGACGCCGATCCGCGCATCACCAACTCCGAGGGCGCGACCCTGTCCAGTCATCAGGGCCTGCGCGTGTACGGCAACAGCCACGGCTTCGTCGCCGGCTACCCGAGCACGCGTCACAGCATCAGCTGCTCGGTCATCGCCGGCCGCGACGAGCAGATGCAGCGCGACGACTGGTACACCATCGCCCGCCGGCACGAAGAGATGGAGGCGGCCGAGCAGGTCGGGCGGCGCGCCGCCGAGCGCGCTGTGCGCCGTCTGGACGCGCGCCGCCTGTCCACCCGCCAGGTCCCGGTGATCTTCGCCGCCGACATCGCCACCGGCCTGTTCCGCAGCTTCGTCGGTGCCATCCGCGGCGGCGCCCTGTACCGCAAATCCAGCTTCCTGCTCGATCATCTCGGCAAGCAGATCTTCCCCGACTTCGTGCACATCCACGAACAGCCGCACCTGCGCGGCGCGCTCGGCAGCGCGCCCTTCGACGGCGAAGGCGTGGCGACGCGTGCGCGCGATCTGATCGGCGATGGCGTGCTGCAGGGCTATGTGCTGGACAGCTATTCGGCGCGCAAGCTCGGCATGCAGACCACCGGCAATGCCGGCGGTGTACACAACCTGACGGTGGATTCCGGCAGGCTGGACCTGGACGGCCTGCTGCGCGAGATGGGTACCGGCCTGCTGGTGACCGAACTCATGGGGCAGGGCGTGAACATGGTGACCGGCGACTATTCGCGGGGCGCCGCCGGCTTCTGGATCGAGAACGGCGCGATCCGGTACCCCGTCGAAGAGATCACCATTGCCGGCAACCTCAAGGACATGTTCAAGGGCGTCGTCGCCATCGGTACCGACGTCGAGCGTCGTGGCAACTACCGCACCGGTTCGGTGCTCATCGAACGCATGACGGTGGCGGGCGAGTAGCCCGCGCGGCGGGACAGGCGACGCATTGCCCGTTCGCCGCCGATGCAGCGGGTGTGCCCGAAGGGCGTGCGGGGATGTTCCGCAGCGAGTCGCACGAAGCCGCGATTCCAGCGATACGATCTTTTCCGACCAGACAATCCGCCGTCCCCGCTGGACTTTTCCGGCCACATGCCCTAAAACCCCCTCATGGCCACCCGGCCAGTCGAGAACAAGCAATAACAATAATGCCCGGGCCGCGCGTTCGATGGACACCGGGCGGGGAGAAGAACAATGGGCATTCGTACCGCGCTCGTGGTCGACGATTCGCGTTCGGCGCGCTATATCCTCCAACGTCTTCTGGAGCAACGGCAGATACGCGTCGAGCTGGCCGATTCGGCCCAGCAGGCCTTCGCCTATCTGCGCCGGCACCGTCCGGACGTGGTGTTCATGGATGACATGATGCCGGGCACGGAGGGCAGCGAAGCCATCGAGCGGCTGGGCGCCGATCCGCGCACCGCGGACATCCCGATCATCCTCTACACCGGTCGCGACCACGCGCCGGATGCGAAACCCCTGGCACGCCGCGGTGTGATCGGCGTGCTCAGCAAGCCTTTCACCGCCGCCGACGTCAACGCGCTGCTCGCCAGGCTCGGCGACGCGGGCGTGGCGCGCGAACGCCCGCTCACACCGCGTCTGGTCCGCCTGTCGGATACACAGCCGTCCGTCGAGCCGGTACGGACCGCACCCGCCGCCCTTCCGCCCGATCAGCTGCGCACGCGACGCGCCGAGTCCCTCAAGGCGGAGGTGCGTCTGGCCGTGGAACAGCTGCTCGGCGAGGCACTGGAGTCCGAGGTGGATGCGCGGATCGAGCGCCACGTCGCCATCTGGCGCCGGGCGCTGGAGGAGGCACGCGGCGACCAGGCACGCGCCCAGTCGCAGCTGCTGGACGAGCGCCTGCCACGTGTTCTGGAACTGCTGGAGCAGCGTCTGGAACAGCGTCTGGAACAGCGTCTGGAACGGCACACGGCGGATGTCGAGCGGCGTATCCGGGAGTCCGCCCGCACGGATGATCTCGGACCTCTGCAATGCACCCAGGTCGCGCATATCGCGCGGACCGAGGCGCATGCGGCCGTCGAACGTGTCGCCAGCCGGAGTGCCCGCCGGGTCGCGGCCGAGCTCATGCGCGGCGATATCAACGCGCTGGCCCTGCGCCTGGAGCGTCTGCGGCGGCGGAGCCTGCGCATGACGGTCGCAGCGTCGCTGGCCGTGCTGGCCGCAGGCGTCGGCGGCTACCTGCTCGGGGTGCTGCGCTGACATGAGCGCACTGAGCGGCGGCTGCGCCTGCGGCGCGATCCGTTATCGCATCACGGCCGAACCCGGATTCTCCTTCCACTGCCAGTGCCGGCAATGTCAGCGATCGACCGGGACGGGACATGCGTCGCTGTTCGTCGTGCCGAAGGAATCGGTGACGGTCGAGGGCCGGTTGAAATACTTCGATCAGACCGCCGACGACGGCGCGACGGTGAGCCGCGGCTTCTGTCCGCACTGCGGTAGCCCGGTGCTGGGCAGGACGACGGGCAGTCCCGAAGTCGTGCTCGTCGCCGCGGCCAGTCTCGACGAGCCGGCGCGGTTCAGGCCGCAGCGGGTCGTGTTCCATGCCGGCGCGCAGCCCTGGGACCACGTCGATCCGGCTTTGCCGGTGTCGTGACCTGGACGGGCGGCTAGCGCTGATTGATGCCGAAGCGTCCCGGTCCCATCAGGGCCAACGCCACGGCGGTGAACAGGAACATGCCCTGAAGTTCCAGCTTCCAGCCGCCGCTCGGTCCGAAGCTCGCCAGTTCGCCGGTGTGCGCGAGCAGGAAGGCGAACAGCATGTTGACGGCGATCAGCGTCGCGCCCAGGCGCGCGTGGAAGCCGATGATGAGCAGGATGGGTCCCAGCACCTCGCCCAGGAACACGCCGTAGGCGACGAAGGCCGGGAGCCCCATGCCGGTCACCATGTTTTCGATCGGGCCGATGCCGTTCACCAGCTTGGCGATGCCGTGCAGCAGGATCAGGATGCCGAGGGCCAGACGCAGGATGAGTTTGGCGACGGCGTCGAGGGTGCTGTTCATGTCTGTTCTCCGGAGCGGGAATGGACTTTCCAAGGATAGGGCATCCGCATGCGGCGCGCCGGCGATGAGTGTCCCGGGTGGTCTTCGTCGGGTCGCTTGGCGGCGCTGCCTGGGAAAGAGGCCGGATTATCGCCGCGATTCCCGTTCCCCGGAAGCGACGATGGCGGGCGCGTAGCCCTTGCCGTCGGCCAGGTAGCGGGCGAACGCGTCCGCCGGCAGCGGCGGCGAGAACCAGTAGCCCTGGGCCTCGTCGCAGCCCTTGCGGCGCAGGGCCGAGAGGATGCGCTTGTCCTCCACGCCCTCGGCGATGGTGCGCAGATTGAGGCTGCGCGCCAGCTGGACGATGGCGCGGACGATGACGGCGTCGTTCGGGTCGTCGACCATATCGCGGACGAAGGACTGGTCGATCTTGAGCTTGTCGACATCGAACCGCTTGAGGTACGCCAGACTCGAATAGCCCGTGCCGAAGTCGTCGACGGACAGCTTCACGCCCAGGGCCTTCAGTTCGCGCACCTTCGCCAGCACCTTCTCGGTGTCCTGGATCAGGATCGACTCCGTGAGTTCGAGTTCCAGGTTCTCCGGCGGCAGGCCGGATGCGCTCAGCGCCTGCCGGACCACCTTCTCCAGGTGGCCGCGCCGGAACTGCACGGCGGAGAGATTCACCGCGACCGTCAGCGGCGGCAGGCCCGCGCGCTGCCACTCGGCCGCCTGGCGGCAGGCCTCCTCGATCACCCAGTCGCCGATGGGCACGATCAGTCCGCTGTCCTCGGCGATGGGAATGAAGCGGAACGGCGCGACCAGGCCGAACACAGGGTGGTTCCAGCGGATCAGCGCCTCGGCGCCGGTTATCGCCATGGTCTCGAGATCGATCTGGGGCTGGTAGTGCAGCACGAACTCGCCGCGCTCCAGCGCCTTGCGCAGGCTGTTACGGATCTGCAGGTGCTCGACGGCGTCGAGGTTCATCTTCTCGGTGTGGTAGCGGTAGGTATTACGCCCGGCATCCTTGGCGTGATACATGGCCGTGTCGGCCTTCATCAGCAGGGTGTCGAAATCGCGGCCGTCGTCAGGATAGACGGCGATGCCCAGCGAGAACGAGGTCGACAGTTCGTGTCCCTGGACATCGAAGGGCTTGGCCAGTTCGTCGAGGATGTGCTCGGCGATGTCGGTGATGACGTCGGTGTTGTGCACGTCGGAGAGGATCACCAGGAACTCGTCGCCGCCGAGGCGGGCGAGGGTGTCGGTGTGACGGATACAGTCGTGGAGGCGCGCGGCGATCGCGGTGAGCAGGGCGTCGCCGACCAGATGTCCGAGCGAATCGTTGATGGTCTTGAAGTTGTCGAGATCGAGAAACAGCAGAGCCACCTTGTTGCCGGCGCGGTCGGCATATGACATGGCCATTTCCATGTGATCACGGGCGAGCAGCCGGTTCGGCAGGCGCGTCAGCGCGTCGTGGTAAGCGAGAAACTCGATCTGGGCCTCGGCGGCCTTGCGCTCGGTGATGTCGATGTAGCTGGCGCGGATGAGGCGCCGGTCGCTGGCGGGCAGGGCGATCAGGCGCACTTCGCAGAGAATGTCTTCACCCGCGGCGTTGCGGATCAGGTGTTCGAAGGTCTTCGGCACGCCGGCCAGGACCTGTTCCGCCTTCGAGCGGATGCCGTCCAGCGCCGCCGTTGCCTCTGCCTGCGGCCAGGGGCGGAAGGGGGGGTCGAGGTCGGCGGGTGCGCGCTGCAGCAGTTGCGCGCGCTGGTAGCCGAACAGGCGTTCGGCATTGGTGTTGGCATCGACCAGCCGGTTCCGGTCCACGTCGAAGACGACGATGGCCTCCGGCGCATGCTCGACCAGCACGCGGAACCGCTGCTCGCTCTCGCGCAGGGCGGCCTCGGCCCGCGCGCGTTCGGCGATCTCCTGCTTCATGCCGTTCAGCATGTTCAGGTGGCAGGCGAACGTGTACTGGATAGTGAAGGCGTAGGCGATCAGCCGAAGCACGTGCCACAGCCACCATTCCCCGTCCCAGAGACGCGAGAAGGGAAAGATGGTCGCCGCCGTGCCCAGCACCATATAAAAGGCGGCGAAGGTCAGATCCTCGAAGTCCCGGCTGCGTGCATGCCGGTTGGCGAAATAGGCGCAGGTGGCGAACGACAGCAGCCCGGCGATGACGTTGATGGCGCCCAGCGCAACGACGAAGCCCCCGTCACCGTCGAGGGCGGGCAGCGCTCCGGGCCGCAACAGGAAGAAGATCCCGATCACGCCCGCGAGCGCGGCCACGACGTAATGGAAGGCGAGCCGTTGCAGCGCCCGGCCCCAGCCCAGCCAGACCAGCGCGGGGAAAAGTCCGCCGGCGATCGCTGCCAGGCTGCGCAGCCAGGCAAACCCCGGGGCGGTCTCGTCCGAGATCGCGTGGAAGCCGTCCAGAATGCCCATGGCCAGAAACCCGAGGGCCACCGGATAGAGGTGGTCCTTGAGGTCCCCCTGCCGGCCCTGCCCGAGCAGCAGGACGGCGAAGGAGACGGCGGGAATGGCGCCCAGCATCTCGACGGCCGTGTGCAGTGTGGGATTGGGGAGATAAAAGGCGGTGTGCAGCGGCAGCAGGATCGAGGAGACCAGCAGGAAGCTGAACAGCGCCATGAGGGCCAGCAGGGCGTGTCGGAGTGCCATGGGCGGATCAGGCTGCACGGGCGCCGGATGTGGCGCAGGTCTCGGATGACGCGCTGGGCGCGGGCCTGCCCGCCACGTCACGAGCGGCGCGGGGCAGACATGCAACGGACGGCGGTACGGTGACCAAGACGTTTCCCCAATATATTGATTTTTATCAAGTCTACACGGGTCTGCGGGATGCGCAAACCAGTGGCCCGGTGCCCGGGAGACCGCGGTCGTCGCGGTGCGGCGCCGCATCTGCGCCTTGAGTGAAGCGGTCGGCCGGAATCGGGCCGGCTAAAGATGCATATCCTATATATTTAAAAATACAAGGAAATTTGGCGCATGCGGTATCAAGTTCCCTGATCCAAGATCGATAAATTCGATGTTAACGATGGTATCGTCGCGTGGGCCCACCCCGCCGGTCCCGTCGCACCGTCAGCCAACGATTCACCATTTCCGGCCGGGCCGGATCAGGAGCCGCACCGTCATGAAGATGAATCTCCCGGTCACGCAGCGTGAGCACGACTACGCGGCCGACCTGGAACTGGTGTCCGGGACGGACGCCAAGGGTCGCATCACCTATGCCAATGACGGCTTCGTCGCCGTCAGCGGGTTCTCCGCCGAGGAACTGGTCGGCGAGGCGCACAACATCGTGCGCCATCCCGACATGCCGCCGGCCGCCTTCCGCGACATGTGGGACAACCTCAAGGCCGGCCGTCCGTGGATGGGCGTGGTCAAGAACCGCTGCCGTAACGGCGACCATTACTGGGTCGACGCCTATGTCACACCGGTGTTCGAGGGCGACCGCATCACCGGCTACGAATCCGTCCGGGTCCGGCCGGCGCGCGCGCTGGTCGAACGCGCCGACCGGTTGTATGC
This sequence comes from Gammaproteobacteria bacterium, assembly GCA_032907525.1. Classification (GTDB taxonomy): domain Bacteria; phylum Pseudomonadota; class Gammaproteobacteria; order Thiohalobacterales; family Thiohalobacteraceae; genus JAHJQQ01. The sequence continues at coordinate 16,992 of JAJJPM010000030.1, read as the reverse complement.
CCGCCTGCGGGCCGGACGCAGCCCGGTCAGGGCCTGGCGCGGCCTCGGCATGACCGGGCGCGTTTTTCTGGCCGTGGCCGCGATGCTGCCCGCCGGCATGGCGCTCGGCGCAGCCATCGATGCCGGGCATGCGGCCCGGTCGGCGTTCGCGCTGCCGCTGCTCGCCGGCGGCTGGGCGCTGGCGGCGTGGATCAGCACGCCGCTGCGCCGTGCGGCCGCCGTCGCGCGCGGCGTGATCGACAATCCCGTCATGCAGTTCGTCTACACCGGCAAGGGCGGTGAGGCGGGGCAGCTCGAACTGGCGGTGCACATGCTGCAGGCGCGGCTGCGCACCGTGCTCGGCCGGATCGCCCGGCCGGCGGAGGACGTCGCGCAGTGCGCGGAGCGCGTGACCGCACAGGCGCACCAGTCCATGCAGGGCATCGATGGCCAGCGTCGCGAGACCGATCAGCTCGCCGTGGCCATGCACGAAATGACGGCGACGGTGCAGGACGTCGCGCGCAGCGCCGCCCATGCGGCCGACCACGCGCGCACCGCCGATGTCGACACGGCCCAGGGCCGCAAAGTGGTCGATGCGACCATCGCCAGCCTGGAATCGCTGGCGCAGCAGGTCGAGGCGGTCGCCGCCGCGGTGGAGCAGCTTGGCGCCGACAGCGAGCGGGTCGGCGCGGTGGTCGACGTCATCACCGCCATCGCCGGTCAGACCAATCTGCTGGCCCTGAATGCCGCGATCGAGGCGGCGCGCGCCGGCGCGGCCGGCCGCGGCTTCGCCGTGGTGGCGGACGAGGTGCGCACGCTGTCGCAGCGCACCCAGGATTCCACCGAAGAGATCCGCGGCATGATCGAACGCCTGCAGACCGCCGCGCGCAATGTGCAGGAGGCCATGTCCAGCGCGCGCAGCCGCGCGCAGGAGGGTGTCGGGCAGGCCGCGCAGGCCCAGTCCACGCTCGATCACATCGCCCGTGCCGTTGCCACCATCAGCGACATGAACATCCAGATCGCCGCGGCGGCCGAGGAGCAGGGCGCGGTCGCCGAGGAGATCAACCGCAACGTGGTCAACATCCGCCAGGTGACCGACGAGATCCACGGCGGCGCGGTCGACGGCGCGCAGGCGGCCGACCGGCTGGCGATGCTGTCCGGCGACCTGCGCGCGCTGGTGCGGCGTTTCCGTCACTGACGAGGCGCAGGCAGGACAAAAAAAAGGCGCCCTCCCATCCTGGGAGGACACCCGTCGCACCGCCTGCCAGCGGTTACTGCTCTTGCTCTTTTAGAAGCGGATGTGGGTCGAGGCGTTCAGGCTCTGCCGCGCCCAGCGCCAGTTGTCGATGTGGTAGCGCGTGAACGCCAGACCGGTCAGCTCGAAGAAGCGCGGCCAGCCGATGCGCTCCACCCATTCACCCATGCGCTCGTAGTCGCGCGCGTTCTCCTTGTAGGTGCGCAGGATCTTCTTCACCACGGCGGCGACCTCCGGCCAGCGCGGCGCGTTGTTCGGCAGGCCCGCGGCCACCAGCTTGTGCAGCATGGGCTTGCTGCGCGCGTTGGAGTTCTTGCCGCCGATCCAGATGGCGATCTTGGAGTGTTCCGGATCGTTGATCTGCATGGGCGGGCAGGGCGGATAGCAGGCGCCGCAGCAGATGCATTTCTTCTCGTCGACTTCCAGCGAGGGCTTGCCGTTGACCATGGCCGGGCGGATGGCCGCCACCGGGCAGCGCGCCACCACCGACGGGCGTTCGCACACATTCGATACCAGGTCGTGGTTGATCTTCGGCGGCTTGGTGTGCTGGATGTTGATGGCTATGTCGGCCTGGCCTCCGCAGTTGATCTGGCAGCAGGAGGTCGACATGCGCACGCGGTTGGGCATCTCCTCGGCGACGAACTCCTCGTAGAGCTCGTCCATCAGCGACTTCACCACACCCGAGGCGTCGGTGCCCGGGATGTCGCAGTGCAGCCAGCCCTGGGTGTGGGAGATCATCGACACGGAGTTGCCGGTGCCGCCGACGGGGAAGCCGGAGGCCGTGAGCTTGTCGATCAGGGGCTGAACCTTGGATTCGTCGCTGACCATGAACTCGATGTTCGAGCGGATGGTGAAGCGCACGTAGCCTTCGGCGTACTGGTCGGCGATGTCGCACAGGGTGCGGATGGTGTACACATCCATCTGCCGCTGGGTACCGGCGCGAACCGTCCAGACGTGATCGCCGCTGTGGGCGACGTGGTGCAGCACGCCCGGACGCGGCCGGTCGTGCCAGGCCCACTGGCCGTAGTTCTTCTTCAGAAGCGGATGCAGGAACTGATCGAGGGGCGGGACGCCGCACTCGTCGGGCATTCTCGGAGCTGCTTGTGACATGCTGTTCTACCTCTTCGATTCTGTTGGTCCGGATCAGCCGGCGTGGCGCTGTTCCCACTTGGCGGCTTCTTCCGCCCAGTCGTCCATGCGGACCATCGGGTTGGTGCGCGGGTGATTGATCATGGCGGGGTCGATGTCCACATCGATGCCCTCCAGGAACACCGCCAAGCCGATGCGCTCGATCATCTCGCCGAGGCGCTCGTGCTCCAGGCCGTTCTCGGCCCAGAAATCGATGATGTTCTGCGCCAGTTCGACCAGCTTCTCGCGATCCTCGTCGGTGTCGAGCTTCATGAACGGGATCAGCACCGTGCCCATCAGGTCGCCGATCTTCAGCGTGCGCTTGCCGCCCACCAGGATGGTGACGCCGCGGTCCTTGCCCGGCGCCAGCGCCTTGGTCATGACGTTGATGCAATGCATGCAGCGCACGCAGCTCTTGTTGTCGATGCTCAGGCTGCCGTCGTCCTCGAGGCTCAGGCTGCGGGTCGGGCAGCGCGTGATGACGTTGTCGATGACGTACTTGCGGCCCTTGGCCTCGACGAACTTCTTCACTTCGTCCTGGTTCACCTGGATGTCGTCCCGCCAGGTGCCGATCACCGCCATGTCGGAGCGCTGGATGGCGTTCATGCAGTCGTTGGCGCAGCCGGAGAACTTGAACTTGAACTTGTACGGCAGCGCCGGGCGGTGCAGGTCGTCCAGGAAGGAGTTGAGCACGACGCGGTGCGCCTCGGGCTCGTCGTAGCAGGAATGCTCGCAGCGGGCATGGCCGACGCAGGACATGCCGGTGCGCACCGCGGGGCCCGCGCCGCCCATGTCGAAGCCCATCTTGTTGAACTCGTCGAAGGCCGGCTGGATCGCGTCGGTGGTGCAGCCCTGGAACATGATGTCGCCGGTCTGACCGTGCAGGGCGATGAGGCCGGAGCCGTGCTCTTCCCAGATGTCGCAGAACTTGCGCAGCGTGCCGGTGTCGTAGTGCATGCCGGCCGGCGGCATGATGCGGATGGTGTGGAACTCGGAGGATTCCGGGAACTCGTTGGCGATCTCCGAGAAGCGCGGGATGACGCCGCCGCCGTAGCCGATGACGCTGGCGGTGCCGCCCTTCCAGTAGCCCTTGCGGGTCTCGTAGGAACGCTCCAGCTGGCCGAGCAGGTCGACCATCATGTCGCTGTCTTTCGCCAGGCGCTTCAGGCCGGTGATGAAGCTGGGCCAGGGACCGCTTTCGAGCTGGTCCAGCAACGGCGTGTCGTGCGGATCTTTCGCCATGAACAGTGCTCTCCTCTCGTGTCGGATGGGCCGGGTGCCGCAGGCTGCGGCGCCGGCCGGAATCTTGAGGCGCAAGTTGATAGCGAATCGGGCGGGGTGGGCGACTTGATGCAGATCAAGCCTAACCCATGGGGGATAGACGCAACGGGTTCGGCGGCCCGCATTTGTCAACGAATGGCGGCCTACGCGGGGACGACGGTGTCGCGCAGTTCGTCCAGCGCCAGGAAGGTCTCGGCCGCGATGCCGGCGGCCTTGAAGTCGAGCGCATCCGGGTAGCGGCTGGCGGCCGCGGCGCGCCGGCGGGCGTCTTCGCACCAGGCGTTCAGCCAGTCCGCGGCCGCGGCCCGCGCCGGCGCCTCCAGGCCGGCCCAGGCCTGCGCGGCGGCCTCGCGGAAGCCACTGCGCGACAGCGCCGTGAAGCTGGCGGCGATGGCGGCGCCATCCCGATCGGCCAGGGCACGGGCGAGCGCCGCGCGGTGTTCCCCGAGCAACCGGGCGCGCAGCGCCTCGATCTCGGCGTCCAGCGCCGCGCGCGCGGTCCGGCAGGCCGGCTGGGTCGGATCGGCGACGTGCGTGCCGATGAACGCCTGCAGGAGGGTGAGGCCGCGCAGGGCGTCACCGGTGTCGCGCGCCCGGCCGGCCGCCTGCCGGCAGAAGCGCGCCAGGCGGGCGGGGGTGAGTTCGAGCCGAAACGGCTGGTCGTCCGGCATGCGGCCTCCTGCGGGGGGACTCCGGGGTGTGACGGCAGGCTAAGGGCGCTTCCGCCCGGAGCGCGTTGACCCATATCAATTCAATTTTCCGCCACGACTTTATCATTAGAACATTCTTATAGACAGGCGGCCGGCGGCGCGGGGGCGGTCCCGCGGACGGAGCCGGCCGCCGCATGAACCGGAGAAAGGGTATGCGCCGCGCACCGTTCATGGTGGTCGAGACGGGACTCAACAGCGCCGAGATCAACAACGCGATGGACCGGGCCTGGCTGGTCGGCCACGCCGAGGGTGAACGCGCCAATCTGCTGCGCTTCTACCGCAGCCCGCCGAGCGCCTGGCTCGGTCTGCACCAGTGGCCCGAGCGCGAGCTGCGGCTGCTGTACTGCCACCGCAAGGGCATCGACGTGGTGCGCCGCATCACCGGCGGCGGCACGCTGTACGTGGACGAGCATCAGCTCGGCTTCAGCCTGATCATCAAATGGAGCGAGCGCCTCGCCGGGCAGGGCGAGACCGCCATCCTGCAGCGCGGCTGTCAGGCGGTGGCGGCCGCACTGCGGAGCTTCGGCGTCGATGCGGTCTTCAAGGGGCCGAACGATATCGAGGTGCACGGCCGCAAGCTGGCGAGCCTGTTCATCAGCCGCTACCGCGGCTCCATCCTGCTGCAGGGCGTGCTGCTGATGACCGCGGACAGCGCGCGCATACTCGGCGCTCTGCGCCTGCCGACCGAGCCGGCGTCCGGCCACGGCCACGCGCCGGCGGCGGATCGGCTGACCGCCCTGGACCGACTGCTGCCGCGCCCGCCGGCGCCGGCGCGGCTGCGCAAGGCCCTGGCCGATGCGCTGGCCTCGGCCTTCAATCTGGGTGCCCAGTCCTCCACCAAGACGGTCTACGCGACCGTGCGCGACATCGCCCGCCCGGGAGGCTGGCCGGCCGGGCTCGACCGGCCGCTGCGCATCCCGACGGCGACCACCTACTGGCGCGAGCTCTCGGCCACGCAGACCGGCATGGCCGAGGCCTTCTGGCGGGCACCCATCGGCCTGCTGCGCGCCCGCCTGCACTGGGACACGCTGCGCCAGGCGCCGCGTGATCTGGAGGTCGGCGGCCATGTGCAGGTCTATCCGCTGAACCTGTTCCAGCGTCTGGCCGAGGATCTGGCCGGCGTCTCGCGTGCCGAGCTGCCGGAGCGCTTCGCGGCGGCCTGCGATCAGATGCATGCGCGCCTGGTCGGTTTCAGCCGCGAGGATCTGCTCGAGGTGCTCAAGCGCGTCTGGGACCGCGCGGAACAGCAGCGCCGTTTCGGACTGACCGTGGACCAGGCCAACCGCCTGACCCTGGTCGGCGCCGAGGACGCGGCCGCCGCCGAGTCCGTGGTCGCGCGTGCCGACACGCTGCTGCTGCCGTACTGCGTGCGTCCGCCGGAGTGCCGCGAGCGGCCGCTCGCGGACTGCCTCGGCTGCTCGGGCTGCGAGGTCGGCCAGGCCTGTCGCACGGCTCAGGAGTATGGTCTGGCGGTGCGCGAGGCCACGGTGTCGGAGGCGTTCGAAACGCAGCTCGCCGAGCTGCGCGCCGAAGGGTCCACCGGTGTGGTCGGCATGACCTGCCAGACCTTCTTCATCAAGCACAGCGAGGTGTTCGAGCGCGCAGGCCTGCCGCTGGTGCTGATGGACATCGGCGGGACCACCTGCTACGAACTGCAGCAGGAGGCGATCGGCTACTGCGGCCGCTTCCCGTACAAGACGACCCTGGACATCCCCGTGCTGGAGAAGGTGGTGCGCGCCAAGGTCGGCGCGGCGAATGGAGCTGAGGACCGCCCGGCGGCTACAGCAGGAACAGGGTCCCTAGCCCCAGCAGCGTCATGAAGCCCACCATATCGGTGACGGTGGTCAGCACGACGCCGCCGGCCAGCGCGGGGTCGATGCCCATGCGGCGCTGCACCAGTGGAATGACGACACCCGCCAGCGCGGCGAACAGCAGATTGATCACCATGGCCGCGGCGATGATGGCGCCGATGCGCGGGTCCTCGAACCACAGCACGGTGACGCCCGCGACCACCAGCGCCAGCACGGCGCCGTTGAGCAGGCCGACGCTCGACTCCTTGATGAGCAGGTGACGGGCGTTGGCACCGCTCAGGCGGCCCAGCGCCAGGCCGCGGATCACCAGCATCAGGGTCTGGCTGCCGGCGATGCCGCCCATGCTCGCGACCACCGGCATCAGCACCGCCAGCGCCACCACCTTTTCGATCGTCCCCTCGAACTGCCCCACCACCATCGACACCAGGAAGGCGGTGACGAGGTTCAGGCTCAGCCATACGGCGCGGCGCCGCGCGCTGGAGAGCACCGGCGCGAACATGTCGTCCTCCTCGTCCAGGCCGGCCATGCTCATCAGCGAGTGGTCGGCCTCGTCGCGGATGACGTCGACGACGTCGTCGATGGTGATGCGGCCGAGCAGCTTGCCCGTGTCGTCGACCACCGGAGCCGAGATCAGGTCGCGGTCCTGGAAGATCTTGGCGACCTCGACGTCCGACAGGTCGGCGCGGATGCCCTCGACCTCGCGGTCCATGACCTCGGCGACGGTCTTGTCCGGATCGCTGGTGAGCAGCGTGGTCAGCGGCAGCAGCCCGAGGTACTTGTCGTAGCGGCTCACCACCATCAGGCTGTCGGTGAGATCGGGAATATTGCCACGCAGGCGCAGGTAGCGCAGCACCACGTCCAGCGACACGTCGGCGCGCACCGTCACCGTGTCGATGTTCATCATGCCGCCGGCGGTGTCCTCCGGATAGGACAGCACCGCTTCCAGGCGGTGGCGGTTCTGCAGGTCCATGGCCCGCAGCACTTCGTGGATCACCGCGCCGGGCAGGTCGGCGAGCAGGTCGGCCAGGTCGTCGGTGTCCAGGCCCTCGGTCATGGCGACCAGTTCGCCCGGCTCCATCTCCCGGATCAGACCGCTGCGCACCTCGTCGTTGACGTGCAGCAGCACCTCGCCGCGGTCCTCCGGGTCGACCAGTTCCCATAGGATGACACGGGGTTTCTGCGGCAGGGATTCGAGCAGGTCGCCGATCTCCGCCGGGTGCAGGTTGTGCACCAGCCGCCGCACGTTGCCGGCGGTACCGGAGGCCAGCGCCTCGGACAGGATCTCCAGGCGGCTCCGGGTGCTGTGCTGTTCGGTGTTGGCGTCGGCCATGGAGCGTCCTCGGGCGCGGACATGAGCAATCACGCGCAGTGTAACAGGCCGCTATAGCGCGGTAAAAAGGCGGTGCGGGAATTTTTCGCGACAAGGCCGTCCGATGGCGGCCAGGCGCGGCTCAGGTGCTGGCGGCGTTGATGCGTTCGAGCAGCGCGGCGATGCGCGCGGGCTCGTGTTCCTTGAGCAGCTTCCTGATCAGCGGGCCGAGCTGTCCGGTGTCGCTGCCGTTGACGATATGCTTCACCTCCAGCAGCGTCGCCGGCAGCATGCTGAAGTCGCGCAGCCCCAGTCCGAGCAGCAGGCGGGTATAGCGCGGGTCGCCGGCCATTTCGCCGCACATCGATACCGGGATGCCGGCCTGCCGGCCCGCATCGATGACGCGGTGGATGAGGCTCAGCACCGCCGGGTGCAGCGGATCGTAGAGATAGTTCACCTCGTCGTCGATACGGTCGATGGCCAGCGTGTACTGGATCAGGTCGTTGGTCCCGATGGACAGGAAATCCAGCTTGCGTGCGAAGAAATCGGCCGACAGCGCCGCGGCCGGCACCTCGATCATGCCGCCGACGGGCATGTCGGGGTCGTAGGCCAGCCCCTCGGCGTCGAGTTCGCGACGGGTCTCGGCGATCAGTTCCAGGACCTGCAGCACCTCCTGGGCGTTGGACAGCATCGGGACCATCAGGCGCGTCGGCCCCAGCGCCGAAGCCCGCAGGATGGCCCGCAGCTGCGGGCGGAACAGATTGGGATTGCGCAGACACAGGCGGATGGCGCGCAGGCCCAGCGCCGGGTTGGTGCACAGGCGCCCCGGGGCATGGCCGCCATCGACCTCCTTGTCGGCGCCGAGATCCAGGGTACGGATCGTGAGCGGCAGGCCGTCGAGCTGGCGGATCACCTCGGCGTAGGCGTCCAGCTGCTCGGCCTCGTCGGGCGTGTCCTCGCGGTTCATGAACAGGAATTCGGTGCGGTACAGACCCACCCCTTCGGCGCCTGCCGCCAGTACCCCCTGCACGTCCTCGGGCAGCTCGATATTGGCCTGCAGGCGGATGGCGATGCCGTCGCGGGTGACCGCCGCCGCGCCCTTGAGCTTCTTCAGCGCGCGCTGCTGGCGCTGCTCCTCGGCCTGCAGGGCGCGGTAGTGCGCCAGCAGGGCCTCGTCGGCACCGGCGATGATGATGCCGCGCTGCCCGTCGACGATGATGAGCTCGTCATCCTTCAGGTAGCGGCGTACGTGGCGCACGCCGACGACGGCCGGCACGCGCAGGCTGCGGGCGATGATAGCGGTGTGCGACAGCGGCCCGCCGTATTCGGTGACGAAGGCGGCGATGCCCTGGTGCTGCATGAGCACCGCGTCGGCGGGCGTCAGATCGTCGGCCAGCAGGATCCGCCCGTTGAGCCGCCCCTCGGCGATGTCGTCGTGTTCCTGGTGTTCATGGATCAGGATGCGCTGCAGGCGCGAGACCACGTGATCGATATCGTCCTTGCGCGTGCGCAGATAGGCGTCGTCCATCTCCTCGAACACCTGCACCAGGGCGTCGCGCTGGAGCTTGAGCGCCCATTCCGCATTGCACTGCAGCGAGTGGATGAGGTGCTCGGGCGCGATGGTGAGGGTCGAGTCCTCGAGCATGAGGATGTGCGTGTCGATGAATTCGACGATGTCGGCGCGGGTGTTGGGCGGCACGCGTTCGCGGATGGCGCGCAGCTGGCCGCGGGCGATCTCCAGGGCGCGGCGGAAGCGTGCCACCTCGTCGCCCAGAAGGTGCTTCGGTATGGAATACTCCAGCACTTCCAGCTCGCCACGCAGCAGGGTGTGGGCCTTGCCGATGACAATGCCACGCGATACGCCGATGCCGGTGAGCTGGACAGCCATGGTGTCTCGCCAACCTCCCGTTGGAATGCCTCGTCAGGCGCGAGGCGTGGATTCCAATGATTTTGGCCACGGAATCCACGGAACAACACGGAAAAAATTATTGCAAGAACCTTATAGGACCAGTGCCCGCAGCCCGGAGAGCCGGCTTTTGCAATGGAGCAGACGGTCCAAGTGTGCAAGCCATTAGAGTCATGAATACTTCCGTGTTGTTCCGTGGATTCCGTGGCTAAACTGGATTTTCCTCCTCACTCCTCACTCTCCCTCACTCCGCCTCCTGGAAGCGATCCAGAATGAGCGCCTCGATCTGCTGCATGGCCTCCGCCTCGTCCGGGCCGTCGACCGATACCGTCAGCGTCGTGCCCTTGGAAGCCGCGAGCATCATCACGCCCATGATGCTCTTGCCGTTGACCTTCTGACCGTTGCGCGCGACCTCGACGGCGCTCTCGAACTGCGATGCCAGGGTCACGAACTTGGCCGCGGCGCGCGCGTGCAGGCCGAGCTTGTTGATGATGACGATGTCTTTCTTCTGCATCTCAGAGTCCCGTCACGGGTTTGCACAGCACGATGCCGTCGCGGCCGCCGCTCAGCGCCTTGGCGGCCAGCTCATCGAGGCTCAGGCGCGGATAGTTCAGCACGCGCACCAGCATGGGCACGTTGATGCCGGCCACGATCTGCACCGGATAGCGGCCCTGCAGGCGGTTGATGATGTTGCTGGGCGTGGAGCCGTAGATGTCGGTCAGGATCAGCACGCCGCTGCCGTGGCCGTTGAGTTCCTCCACCAGCCGTTCGGCCTTTTCGAGGATCGCGTCGGGGTCGCAGTCGAAGGCGACCGGCAGCACCGCGGTCGCCAGCGGGCAGACACCCAGCATCTGGGTGGCGGTGTTCAGCAGGTCATCGCCGAGCCGCCCGTGGGTGACGATCAGGAGGCCGACGCTCATGACAGCTCCCGGTGGCGCACCAGCACCGATGGATAGCGTTGGCGGAAATGCTCGCCCAGGCGGCGGGCCAGATACACGGAGCGGTGCTGGCCGCCCGTGCAGCCGAGCGCGACCGTCAGGTAGCTGCGGTTCTCGCTTTCGAAGCGCGGTATCCAGGTGTCCAGGAAGTCGCGGATGGCGTCGAACATCTCGTCGACCATGGGCTGGGCGTCGAGATATTCCACCACCTCCCGGTCCAGGCCGGTCTGAGGGCGCAGATGTGCTTCCCAGTGGGGATTGGGCAGGCAACGCACGTCGAAGACGAAGTCCGCGTCCTCGGGGACGCCATGCTTGAAGCCGAACGACTTGAACAGCAGCGACAGCGTGCCGTCGGTCTTGCCGGCCACGCGCTCCTGCACCAGGTCGCGCAGCTGGTGGATGTTCGTATGGGTGGTGTCGATGTGCAGCGAGGCGTTGGCCGAGATCGGTTCCAGCAGCGAGCGCTCCCGGCGTATGGCGTCCGCCAGCGGGACGTCGGGCCTGGTCAGGGGATGCTTGCGGCGGGTCTCGCTGAAGCGCTTGAGCAGGGTCTCGTCATCGGCCTGCAGGTAGAGGATCTCACAACGCACGCCCCGGTCGCGCAGGCGACGCACGATCTGCGGAAAATGCTGCAGCTCGTTCGACTGGTTGCGCGCATCGATGCCGACGGCCGCGTTCTCCTGGCGGAGCGAGGGATTGTCCAGCAGCTGCCCGGCGAACGGCTCGAGCAGGCCGATGGGAAGGTTGTCGATGCAGTAATAGTCCAGATCTTCGAGCGTATGCAAAGCCACGCTCTTGCCGGAACCCGACAGGCCGCTGACGATCACCAGTCTCATGGCGCATTCTTTTCGATTTGTTTCTGCTGCCGCTCGATGAACACCTGGCTGGCATCATACCCTTTCATGGCCAGGATGTGAGTACGCGCGGCCGCCTCGACCAGCACCGCCAGGTTGCGGCCGGGTGCGACGGGGAGGGTGACCTCGGGAATCTCGACGCCGAGGGCTTCGCGGGTGCGGCGGTTGCCGCGCAGGCGGTCGATGCCGCGGATGTCGTCTTCCGACATCTTCTGCAGATGGATGATGAGGCGCAGATACTTGCTCTGCTTGATGGCGCTGTCGCCGAACAGGGCGCGGATGTTCAGTATGCCGAGGCCGCGCACCTCCAGGAAGTCGCGCAGCAGTTCCGGGCAGGTGCCCGACAGCACGTCGGGCGCGATGCGGGCGAACTCGGGGATGTCGTCGGCGATCAGCCGGTGGCCCCGGCTGACGAGTTCCAGCGCCAGCTCGCTCTTGCCGATGCTCGGATCGCCGGTGATGAGCACGCCGATGCCCATGACTTCCATGAACACACCGTGCAGCGTGGCGCGCTGGGCGTACAGTCCACCATGGTAATACTGGATCTGCGTGATCACTTCCTGGCTGGGCATGGGCGAGCGCCAGATCGGGATGCCGGCCGCCTCGGCGGGCGCGCGCAGGTCGTCGGGCAGCGGCTGATCCTCGCACAGTACGATGACGTCCGTGGTCTCCGCGAACAGCTGCTTGACGGCGTCTTTGCGGGAATTGGTGCGCAGACCGTCGAGGTAGTTCACTTCGGCCTCGCCCAGCACCTGGATGTGATGCGGGTGGATGAAGTTGAGGTGTCCGACGAGGGACACGCGGGAGCGCGCGTCGTCGGGCCGGTAGCGTATGCCGCGCTCCCGGCCGCTTTCGCCGGCCGTCCACTCCAGCAGCAGCTTGGGCTGCAGGGCGTCGAACAGCGCGGCGGCGGTGAGCGGTTCGCTCATGCGAGTTTGCGGCTGGGTTCCCAGTGCTGCAGCAGCTCGTACAGCCGCCGGCTGTCGCGCGTCTCGCGCAGCTGCGTGCAGAACGACGCATCGCTGAACATCTGCGCCAGCTGCGCGAGCAACTGCAGGTGCTCGTCGGTGGATTCCGTCGGCACCAGCAGCCCGAACACCAGATCCACCGGCTTGCGGTCGATGGCGTCGAAGTCGATGCCTGTCTGCAGGTGCATGAAGGCCCCGACCGGTTCCGTCAGTCCGCCCATGCGGCCGTGCGGAATGGCGACACCCTGGCCGAGGCCGGTGCTGCCCAGGCGCTCGCGGCCGATCAGCGCGTCGAAGATCTCTTCGGCCGAGACGTTGGGCGCGGACGCGGCCAGCAGCTGGCTGAGCTGCTCCAGGGCGCGCTTCTTGCTCGACGACTCCTGACAGCAGACGACCCGTTCAGGGGTGAGGAGGCTGGCGATGTGCATCGGTGGTCTATCCCTCGTCGCCCGGCGGGGCAGCGTGCCGGGTTCAGACGTTCTGGTTCTTGAGCGAGCCTTCGCTGCGGTGATGGTCGGTGACCTTTTCCTTGTGCTTCTTCAGCTGCCGGTCGAGCTTGTCGACCAGGGCGTCGATGGCTGCGTACATGTCCTCGTCGGTGGTCTCCGCGAACAGCTTGTTGCCGGACAGGTGCAGCGTCGCCTCGGCCTTCTGGCGCAGCTTCTCGACGCCGAGCACCACATGGATGTCGGTGACGCTGTCGAAGTGCCGTTCCAGCCGCTCCATCTTCGCGTTGACATAGTCGCGCAGGGCGTCGGTGATGTCGATGTGGTGGCCGGAAAGGATGATGTGCATGATGCTACTCCTAGAGTGGGGGTACCTGGTCAGCCCAGGCGCTTACGTTCGTTGGAAGGCGGAATCGCCAGCGCTTCACGGTATTTCGCGATGGTGCGGCGCGCCACCTGGATGCCTTCCTTCGCGAGCAGGTCGGCGATCTTGCTGTCGCTGAGCGGCTTGGTCGGGGCTTCCTCGGCGACGAGTTTCTTGATCATAGCGCGGATCGCGGTCGCGGAGCATTCGCCGCCGTCGGCGGTGCCGACGTGGCTGGAGAAGAAGTACTTGAATTCGTAAATGCCGCGCGGCGTATGCATGTATTTCTGGGTGGTGACGCGGGAGATGGTCGATTCGTGCATCTCGACCGCCTCGGCGACGTCGCGCAGCACCAGCGGCTTCATGGCCTCTTCGCCGTATTCGAAGAAGCCGCGCTGGCGGTCCACGATGCAGCCGGCGACCTTCAGCAGCGTTTCGTTGCGGCTCTGCAGACTCTTCAGGAACCAGCGCGCCTCCTGCAGATGATTGCGCAGATAGTTGTTGTCGTCGCTGTTGTCGGCGCGCTTCACGAGGCCGGCATACTGGGCATTGATCCGCAGCTTGGGTGCCGCTTCGGGATTCAGGTCGACCCGCCACTTGCCGTTGCGCTTGGTGACGAACACATCCGGTACGATGTACTGGGGCGGCGGGCCGGAGATCTGCGAGCCGGGCCGCGGATTCAGGGTCTGGATCAGGGCGATGCAGTTCTGCAGGCCGCTTTCGTCGAGCTTCATGCGCCGCATGACCTGAGCGTAGTCGCGTGCGCCCAGCAGATCCAGGTGCTGGGTGACGAGCTTCAGGGTCTCCGCCAGCCAGGGCGTGCCGGCGGGCAGCTGCTTGAGCTGGATCTCCAGGCATTCGCCCAGGTTGCGTGCGCCGATGCCGATGGGGTCGAAGTGCTGGATGCGGTGCAGCACCGCCTCGACCTCGTCCAGTTCTATCTCGGGATTGGCCTTGTTCAGCCCTTCCAGGAGTTCTTCGAGCGGGGCGCCGAGATAACCGTCGTCGTTGATGGCGTCGATGAGCATCGCCGCGATGATCCGGTCGGTGGGGCTGAAGGGCGTCAGCTCCATCTGCCACATCAGATGATCGTAGAGGGTCTCGCCGCCGGCATTGTGCGTTTCGAAGAAGTCGCGGTTGTCGTCGCCCGCCGGCGCGCTGTAGCTGGTCGCGCCCGAGTCGTAGATGGCGTCCCAGTCGCTGTCGACGGCCAGTTCCTCGGGGATCTTCTCGGGCGTGGAGAAATCCGCTTCGGGTTCGGCCTCGGCGCGGTTGTCCTCGCGCGCGGCGGCCTCCGCGGTCTCCGCCTCCGTGGCGCCGTGCGGTTCCTCGGTGTTGTCGGACTCGACCGCCTCCAGCATCAGATTGGAGTCCAGCGCCTGCTGGATCTCGAGCTGCAGTTCCACCGTCGACAGTTGCAGCAGCCGGATCGCCTGCTGCAGTTGCGGTGTCATCGTCAGGTGCTGGCCGAGACGGAGTTGGATGGATTGCTTCATAGTTTCCGGCGGATGCGAAACGGCGGTTTCGGCACCTAATTTAACCAATAAGCATTATTTGTGCCAGTGTTTCCTGGGGTTTTTTCACAGGCGGAAATCCTGGCCCAGATAGACCTCGCGCACCTGTTGATTTCCAAGCAGTTCGGCCGGTGCTCCGGCGGCGATCACGCGACCGTCGCTGAGGATGTAGGCGCGGCCGCAGATGCCGAGGGTCTCGCGCACGTTGTGGTCGGTGATCAGCACGCCGATGCCGCGGTCGGTAAGATGCCGCACGATGCGCTGGATGTCGATGACCGAGATCGGATCGACGCCGGCGAAGGGCTCGTCGAGCAGCATGAAGCGCGGTTCCGTGGCCAGTGCGCGGGCGATCTCGACGCGCCGGCGCTCGCCGCCCGACAGGCTGATGCCGGGCTGATCCGCCAGATGGCCGATGTGCAGTTCGTGCAACAGCTCCTCCAGCAGGCGCTCGCGGTCCCGGCGGCCGAGGCCGGCACGCGTCTCGAGGATGCCGAGGATATTGTCGCGCACGCTCAGCTTGCGGAACACCGAGGCCTCCTGGGGGAGGTAGCCGAGCCCGGCGCGCGCGCGGGCGTGCATGGGCAGGCGTGTGAGGTCGCGGTCACCGAGGCGGATACGGCCGCCGTCGCAGCCGACCAGTCCGACGATCATGTAGAAGCAGGTCGTCTTGCCGGCGCCGTTGGGACCGAGCAGGCCGACGACCTCGCCGCTGTCCACCTGGACCGAAACGTCATTGACGACAGCGCGGGTCTGGTAGCGTTTGACAAGATGGTCGGCTTGGAGTTTGTGCATAAGCTGTGGGGCTGGAGACGAGGGGACAGGTTGTCCGTCAGTTGTTTCCGGTCGACTGCGGTTTGCCAGTCCCTAGTCCCTAGTCCCTTCTTCCTGCCTTTTCGGCTGAATGGTGATGCGCACGCGGTCGCCCGGCGTGCCGGTGCCGGCGTTGACGTGGTCGCGCGCGATATCGTAGATGATCTTGTCGCTGCGGAAGGTGTCGCCGGCCTGCTTCACCTCGGCCTTCTGCAGCAGGATGATCTTCTCCTCGCCGGCGTAGTACTCCATGCGCAGCGACTGCGCCTCGACGTCCTGGTCCTTGCCGTCGGGACGCTGCCGGTAGGTCGCCGGCGCGCCCGTGGAGAAGGCCTTGGTGACCTCGCCATCCCGGGTATAGACGGTGAGTTCGTCGGCCGTCAGCCGCAGCGTTCCCTGCGTGATCACCACATTGCCGCGATAGACGCTGATGCCCTTCTGGTCGTCGAGGTCGGCGCGGTCCGCCTCGATGTGCATGGGCTGCTGGCGGTCGCTGCTCAGCGCCACGGCCGATGCGGGGAAGAGGACGGTCAGCAGGAGCGGGACGATGGAAACGGTGCTCGGGTGCATGAGCTCAACGTGATCCTTGCGGTTGATGGACGGCGCGCACGCGCGACAGCAATTCTACCCGCCCCTGATCCAGATAGGCACGCATGCCGACGGATTTGACCTCCAGGCCGGCGCTGCGGTAGGTCGCGGCAGCGTCGGTCTCGGCGTAGTCGCGGTCCGGGAAGGCGGTCAGCCGGTCGGTGTAGAGTTCCGCCGGCCGCACGCCCTGCGCCGCGGCGCGCAGGATCTCGACGTCGCCGGCGAGCCGCACCTCGGCGCCGCCGGCGCCGACCCAGCCGGTGCGGGCGCGGATGCGCCAGGGCGGTTCGCCGGGACGGTACAGCTCCAGATAGGGTGCGGTCAATTCGGTGCTGTCGTCGTCCGGGAAATGTTCCATGCGCTCCGCCCACAGCCGGTGCTGGAGCCGTCCGCCCGCATCCAGCGTGGACAGGTCGACGTCTTCGACGAAGGCGTCGGGGTCGTGGCGATGGCTGCCGTCGCGCGGTGCGAGCCCGTCCCGGGTCTGCTGGTAGAGCCACCAGCTCGACAGCGCCGCCAGCGCGACGAACAGCAGGGTCGCGGCGTTGCGCGTCAGGCTCAAAGGTAGCTTTCCAGCTCGGCCTTGAGTTGTCCGCGGGCCTCGATCAGCAGTTCGCACACGTCGCGGCCGGCGCCACGGCCGCCGCAGCTGGGCGTCTGCCAGTGGGCGTGCTGCTTCACGAAGGGGTGCGCATCCTGCACGGCGATGGCCAGGCCGACCTGGGTCATCACCGGCAGATCGACGACGTCGTCGCCGACGTAGGCCGTGTCCTGCGGATCGATGCCGAGCCTGGCGATGAGATCCCGAAAACAGGCGCGCTTGTCGTGCGCCCCCTGGTATACGTGTTTGATGCCCAGATTGGCGACACGGTGATCGACGACGCGCGAGGTCCGACCGGTGATGATGGCGATCTCGACGCCGTACTTCATCAGCATCTTGAAGCCGTGGCCGTCGCGCGAGTTGAAGGCCTTGTACTCCTGGCCGTCGTCACCGAAGAACAGAGAACCGTCGGTGAGCACGCCGTCGACGTCGAAGATCACCAGTTTCACCTGAGCGGCTTTCGCGAGGATGTCTTTCATAAATTCAGGTTCTAGGTTCTAGGTTCTAGGTTCTAGGTTCTAGGTTCTAGG
>JAJJPM010000029.1:0-5753 GCA_032907525.1 Gammaproteobacteria bacterium | reverse complement strand
TGTGCCGCCCTGCGCGCGATGGCCAATCACGTCCCTTCGCGCCACGACGACAGATAATCCCGCTGCTCGGCGGTGAGGCTGTCGATGGCCATGCCCATGGCGGCCAGTTTCATTTCGGCGACCTCGCGGTCGAGTTCGGCGGGTACCTCGTGGACGCGCGGCTCCAGCGGCCGCTGCAGTCCGGCGAGGTATACGGCACACAACACCTGATTGGCGAAGCTCATGTCCATGACGGCCGACGGATGGCCCTCCGCGGCGGCGAGATTGACCAGGCGGCCCTCGGCCAGCAGGCACAGCCGCCGGCCGTCGGCGAGCCGGTATTCCTCCACCGAGGCGCGCGGACGGTGCTTCTCCACCGCCAGCGCCTCCAGCGCGGGGATGTCGATCTCGACGTTGAAGTGGCCGGAGTTCGCCAGCACGCAGCCGTCCTTCATCACCTCGAGATGCGCGCGGCCGACGACGTGTCTGTCGCCGGTGGCGGTGACGATGAAGTCCGACTCGCGCGCCGCCTCGAGCAGCGGCAGCACGCGGTAGCCGTCCATCGCCGCCTCCAGCGCGCGCAGGGGATCGACCTCGGTGACGATCACGTGCGCGCCGTGGCCCCTGGCGCGCAGGGCGATGCCGCGGCCGCACCAGCCGTAGCCGGCCACGGTGAAGGTCTTGCCCGCCAGCAGGATGTTGGTGGCGCGGATGATGCCGTCGAGGGTGCTCTGGCCGGTGCCGTAGCGGTTGTCGAACAGGTGCTTGGTCATGGCGTCGTTGACGGCGATGACCGGGACGCGCAGCGCGCCCTCGCGCGCCATGGCGCGCAGGCGGATCACGCCCGTGGTGGTCTCCTCCATGCCGCCGCGCAGGCTGTCGAGCAGCTCGGGACGCGCGCTGTGGGCGGTGCTGATGAGATCGGCGCCGTCGTCGAGGGTGATGGCCGGGCGGTGATCGAGCGCCGCATGGATGTGCCGGTAATAGGTTTCGGTGGATTCGCCGCGGATGGCGTGCACGGCGATGCCGTAGTGTTCCACCAGTGCTGCGGCGACGTCGTCCTGGGTGCTGAGCGGGTTGCTGGCGCACAGCACCACCTCCGCGCCCGCGGCCTGCAGGGTGCGGGCGAGGTTGGCGGTCTCGGTGGTGATGTGCAGGCAGCCGCTGATGCGGAGGCCGGCCAGCGGCCGCGTCGCGGCGTAGCGTGCGCCCAGCTGCCGCAGCACCGGCATCTCGCGCAGCGCCCACTCGATGCGTTGCCGTCCCGCATCCGCCAGCGTAGAGTCTTTGATGTCGCTGTCCGTCATGGCGGCCGCCCGTCGTGATGATCCTGGCGGGATCATCGGACGCCCGTCCGCACGATTCAAGCACCTTGGGTATTGGCCACGGAAGCACACGGAAGCACACGGAAGCACACGGAAGACACCGAAATGTAACCGCGTCGCAGAAGGTCTGCCTCAGCACCCGGTGTATCGTGTGCAGCCTATGACCTTGTCCGTGTCTTTCCGTGTGCTTCCGTGGCAAATGGGGTTTTGGGTTCATGGGGCAGCAGAGCTCTTCCGTGTGCTTCCATGTGTTTGCGCGGCCGTCGAGGTCTTCAGAATGAACCACCCCGCAGAGCGCGACTTCCCCTGGTTCGATGCCGATCCCGAGACGCTGGTCGGGCGGCTGCTGGCGCATGACCGGCGCGTGCTGCTGCTGGGCGCGTCCGGCATCGGCAAGTCCTGGCTCGCGGCGCGTCTCGCCTCAGCGCTGGCCGGGGCGGGGCGGCCCTGCGCCTGCCTGGGCGCCGATCCCGGTTCGCCGGCCTTCGGCCTGCCGGGCACGGTGTCGCTGGGCGTGTGGGACGAGACGCACTGGCGCGTCGCCGCGACCGAACCGCTCTGCACGCTGGATGCCGGCCGTTTCCGGCTGCCGCTGATCGCCGCGGTGCAGCGGCTGGCGGCGCAGGCGCCGGCGACGACGCTGCTGGTGGACACGCCCGGCGCGGTGCGCGGCGTCACCGGCGCCGAACTGCTGCAGGGTCTGCTGGCGGCGACCGCCGCCGATCTGATCCTGGTGCTGCTGCACACGGGCGCGGCGGTGCCACTGTCCGCCGAGTTGCGCATGCAGTCCGCCGACGTGGCGCTGGTGCGCGCCGCGGCGCAGGCGCAGCGGCCCGGCAGGCAGGCGCGGGCCCGGGCGCGGACGGCCGTCTGGGACGCCCATCTGAAGGAATCCGTGCACCAGACGCTCGCGCTGCCGACGCTGCGCCTGCTCGGCACGCCGCCGCCGGTCAGCGCCCCCGCGGCCTGGGCGGGGCGGCAGGTGGCCGTGATCGATGCCGACGGTGCGGCGGAACCGGGTGAGGTACTGACGCTCGCAGGCGAGGCGTTACAGGTGCGGTTGCCGCGCGCCGTCGAGACCCCCGTCGCGCTGCTGGTCCGCGATGCTCAGCGTTCGGTGGACGGACGCCTGGAGACCGCCGCCGTCTATGCCGGTGAACCGCTGGACTACCGGCCGCCACCGGACGTCGCGCCCTATGCGCGGGCGATCGCCGCCGGCGGACCCTGGGTCAGCGGCGAGGTCGGCGGACTCAGCGTCGTCCTGGTGAACGGCGTGTTCGGCGATCCGCTCCTGTACGCGCGGCTGCGGCATCAGCGCCGCACGCTGCTGTTCGATCTGGGCGCGAGCGTGCGGCTGGCGGCACGCGTCGCCCATCAGGTGAGCGATGTCTTCGTCAGCCATGCGCATCTGGATCACATCGGCGGCTTCTTCTGGCTGCTGCGCGCGCGCATCGGCCTCGTGGAACCCTGCCGGCTGCACGGGCCGCCGGGGCTGGCACGGCACATCGAAGCATTGATAGACGGCATCCTCTGGGACCGCATCGAGGACCGCGGCCCGCGCTTCGGGATTTACGAGCTGCACGACGAGCGGCTGCGGCGTTACGCCATCCAGGTCGGCCGCGGCGGACTGCGATTTCTCGGCGAGGAGCCGGTCGAGGACGGGATCCTGCTGGCGGAACCCGGTTTCCGGGTACGCGCCGTGACGCTGGATCACGGCACGCCGGTGCTGGCCTACGCCTTCGAGCCCGCGCGGCAGATCAACGTCCGCAAGGACCGGTTGCGCGCGCGCGGCTGGGCGCCGGGGCCCTGGCTGACGCAGTTGAAGCGGCACATCCTCGCCGACGAATACGCCGCCACCCTCGATCTGCCCGACGGCAGCCGCGCGACCGTGCGGGCGCTGGCCGGCGAACTGGCCCTGATCGTGCCGGGCCGCCGACTGGTGTACGCGACCGACTTCGCCGACACGCCGCAGAACCGTGCACGCTTCGTGGACTTCGCACGCGGCGCGCACACCCTGTTCTGCGAGGCGAGCTTCCTCGAGGCCGATGCCGAACGTGCCGCGCGCACCGGCCACCTCACCACGCGGGCCTGCGCCGAGATGGCGCGCGACGCCGGCGTGACCCGGCTGGTGCCCTTCCATTTCTCGCTGCGCAACAGCGACCGCCCGGAACAGGTCTACGACGAGATCCGCGCCGTCTGCCCGCAGGTGGTGATGCCGAAGGACATGCGGGTGTTCGCCGTCGCCGCCGGGGACAGGGGGGCGGACTGAACATCGCCGCCGGATGGCTATACTTCGAGGCACACCCATCGGAGAGAGTTCATCTGCATGCTGGACATCAGCCCTGAGATCGTCTGCGCGGTCATCGCCAAGGCGCGCGAGTTCCACGCCAAGGAAGCGGTGGTCATTCCCGAGGAGCCGGCCAATCCCTCCGGCGACTGGGCCGCGCAGGTGCTCGCCGACCACGCCGACGATCTGACCTATCGGGAAGTGCAGCAGACCGTCGACGGGCTGGAACCCGATCAGCAGACGAATCTGGTCGCGCTGATGTGGATCGGCCGCGGCGACTTCGAGGCGGACGAATGGGAGGCGGCCCTCGAGCAGGCGCGCCGGATGTGGACCCCGCGCACGGCGGAATATCTGCTCGCCCGGCCGATGGTCGCCGATCATCTGGAAGAGGGACTGCTGGCGCTGGGCTATTCCTGCGAGGATTAGCGCAGTCGCCGGCGCAACCGATTCACGGCGAGGCGGGCGGGGCATGCGTGTCGACGAGGTCGAATGCTATGCGGGCTACCGCGGCGAGGAGGAGCCGCGCCGCTTCCGGCTCGGTGGGCGCTGGGTGGCCGTGCAGGAACTGCTCGACCGCTGGCTCGCGCCCGAGCACCGCTACTTCAAGCTGCGCGGCGACGACGGCGACCTCTACATACTCCGGCAGGACGTGCCTTCCGGCGAGTGGGAGATCACGCTGTACGAACGCGGCGGACCGCCCGCGACGGAGCAGCGCTGATCGTCATGCGGGGCGGCGGCGCTCAGCGGTGTTTCTGATAGGTGCCGATCAGCATCGCCTCGGCGAGGACGTGCCCGCTCATCGCGGCTTCCACCGCGGCCTTGGTGGGCCGGTTCAGGCCCCGCAGTTCGACGTCGAGCGCGTACAGTTTGTGGAAGTAGCGGTGCCGGCCGATGGGCGGGCAGGGGCCGCCGTAGCCGGTGCGCCGCCAGTCGTTGAGGCCTTCTCCGGAGCCGGCGGGCAGATCCGCCGGGCGCACGCCGGCGGCGAGTGCGGCGGTCTCCGGCGGCAGGTTGTACAGCACCCAGTGCACCCAGGTCGTGCGCGGCGCGGCCGGGTCCGGCGCATCGGGATCGTCCACGATCAGCACCAGGCTGCGCGCGTCCCCGGGCACGCCGCTCCAGGCGAGCGGCGGCGAGATGTCCCGGCCCTCGCAGGTATAGTCGGGCGGGATGGGTCCTTCATGGGCGAAGGCGGAGGATTCGAGCGTCAACGGCATGGGGCGTCCTCCTGCGGATCACCGCATCGATGCGGGCGGCGGTGGGCGTACGTTGGAATATAGTCCAAGAGCGCTTCGACGATCCGCGCGGCACGGCCCGATCCCGCGGGTCGCTGTGTGTGCCGGAATGACGGACGACGAGGCCTGATTCGAGCCCGCGGACATTCCGGTCGGTTCGGTCAGGCCATGACGAGGAGCACGCATGCCGCCGGGAATCCCCTGTGAACTCATCGGCTGGGACCGCTTCCGGGAACTGGCGCGCCGGCTGGCGCTGGCGGTCCGCGACGCCGGCTTCCGGCCGGACATGATCGTCGCCATCGGCCGCGGCGGCTACCTGCCGGCGCGCATCCTCTCCGACCATCTGGACATCTTCGATCTCGCCTCCGTCAAGATCGAGCACTATCGCGGCGCGCACAGAGAGCGCGTCGCGCGGGTGCGCTATCCGCTGAATGCGGACATCGGCGGGAGGCGGGTGCTGCTGGTCGACGACGTCAGCGATTCCGGCGACACCTTCGAGGTCGCCGTGCGGCATCTGCGCGAATGCGGGGAGCCGGCGGCGCTCAAGACGGCCGTGCTGCACCACAAGACCGTGGCGAGCGTCACGCCGGATTTCTACGCGGAGGCGGTCCGCGAATGGCGCTGGATCGTGTATCCCTGGGCCGTCATGGAGGACCTGCGGAGCTTTCTCCGCGACATGGAGCCGCCGCCTGCCTCGACGGCCGAGTTCGCCGCGCGCCTGCGCGAGCGGCACGGCATCGAACCGGACGAATGGATACTGGCGGACGTTCTCGCGCAGGGTGGCCCGTAGCCGGCGGGGATGTTCGTTCGATACGGAAACCGTCCGCCACGGAAACACACGGAAGGCGGCGCTGGCCGGCATGCCCCGGCGGTCCCGTTCGTCGCGCAGCCGACTTGCGACAGCCGGAGGCTGCGCGACGCACGGGA
>JAJJPM010000028.1:0-5824 GCA_032907525.1 Gammaproteobacteria bacterium | reverse complement strand
ATGGAGATCCAGGGTTTTCCTCGGCCCTAGAACCTAGTACCTAGTACCTCCATTCATAAGGGTCGGGATAGCCTAACCGGCTCAATATTTCAGTTTCAAGCGCCTCCATGGCCCCCGCGTCGACATCGGTCAAGTGATCGTGGCCGCGCAGGTGCAGCACGCCGTGCACGACCATATGCGCCCAGTGGGCGTGGGGCATTTTGCCCTGTTCGCGCGCCTCGCGCTCCACGACGGGCGCACAGATCACCAGGTCGCCCAGCAGCCGCGTGCGCACGCCGGGCGGCGCCTCGAAGGGGAACGACAGCACGTTCGTCGGTCCGGACTTGCGGCGGTAGGTCTCGTTCAGCGCGGCGCTCTCCTCCGCGTCGACCAGGCGCAGCGTCAGCGCATGGCTGCCGCCCAGGTCGGCGAGCGCCGCACGCGCCCAGCGCCGCAGCAGGGCGTCGCTGGGCTGGCCGTCCGCCGTCGAGGCACGCTGAATGTCCAGCGACAGGCGCAGCGCGGGTGCCGGGTCAGGCGCCATGCCGCCCCTTCCCGCCGTCACTCTCCGCCTTCTCACCGGCCTTCTCGCTGGCGTCATAGGCGGTGACGATGCGCTGCACCAGGGGATGGCGCACCACGTCGTGCGCATTGAAGAAGGTGAAGCTGACGCCCTCGACGTCCTTCAGCACGCCGATCACATGGCGCAGCCCCGACTGGGTGCCGCGCGGCAGATCGATCTGCGTCACGTCGCCGGTCACCACCACCGTCGAGCCGAAGCCGATGCGCGTCAGGAACATCTTCATCTGCTCGACGGTGGTGTTCTGGGCCTCGTCGAGGATGATGAACGATTCGTTGAGCGTGCGGCCGCGCATGAACGCCAGCGGCGCGACCTCGATGACATGCCGCTCGATGAGCTTGGACACGCGCTCGAAGCCGAGCATCTCATAGAGCGCGTCGTACAGCGGACGCAGATAGGGATCGACCTTCTGCGCCATGTCGCCCGGCAGGAAACCCAGGCGCTCGCCGGCCTCCACGGCCGGGCGCACCAGCACGATGCGGCTGATCTGCTCGCGCTCCAGCGCCTGCACCGCGGCGGCGACGGCGAGATAGGTCTTGCCGGTGCCGGCCGGCCCGACGCCGAAGTTCAGATCGTGCGCGACGATGCTGGAGAGATAGCGTTTCTGATTGGGCCCGCGGCCGCGGATCTGGCCGTGGCGGGTCTGGATGGACACCTCCGCCCCCGTCGCCTCGACGACGTCGGCTTCGACGAGCGCCTCCGCGGCCTCGGCATCGGCCTGCTGCAGGTGCAGATGCACCTGCTCGGGCGTCACCGCGGCGGTGTCCGCGTCGACATAGAGACGCTCCAGCACGCGCCCCGCGAGGCGCGCGGCGCGGTCGTCGCCGATCACCTGAAAGCGGTTGCCGCGGTTGTTGATCTCCACGCCCAGGCGGCGCTCGATCTGGCGCAGATGCTGATCGAACTGGCCGCACAGACTCGCCAGCCGGCGGTTGTCGGCGGGCTCCAGAACGAGATCGACGGCGGCGGGTTTGGGATCCAAAGGCGAAAACGGCGTATGGGGAAGACGGAACGGACCGGCTCAGGCCCAGTTGACGGTGCGGCCGGCGCCGGCGTCGCCGGCATCATCGGCCAGCGCGACGTATTCGCCGCGCAGGGAGTTGGGCAGGGCCGCGGTGATGCGCACGTCGACGAACCGGCCGAGCAGCGCGGGATGGGCGGCGAAATTCACCACACGGTTGTTCTCGGTACGGCCGGACATCTCGTTGGCGTCCTTGCGCGACGGGCGGTCGACCAGCACGCGCTGCACGGTGCCGACCATGGCCTCGCTGTAGCCGGCTGCGAATTCGTTGATGCGCGCCTGCAGGCGGGCGAGCCGCGCCTTCTTCTCTTCCAGGCCGACGTCATCGGGGAGCGAGGCCGCCGGCGTGCCCGGGCGTGCGCTGTAGACGAAGCTGAAGGAATGATCGAAGCGCAGTTCCTCGATCAGCGCCATGGTCGCCTCGAAGTCGGCCTCCGTCTCGCCGGGAAAGCCGACGATGAAATCGGAGGACAGGCTCAGGTCCGGGCGCGCCTCGCGCAGCCTGCGGACGATGGCCTTGTATTCCAGTGCGGTGTGCTTGCGCTTCATCAGCGCCAGGATGCGGTCCGAGCCGCTCTGCACCGGCAGGTGCAGATGGCCGACCAGCTTCGGCACCTCGTGGTAGGCCTGGATCAGACTGTCGCTCATCTCCAGCGGGTGCGAGGTGGTGTAGCGGATGCGGCCGATGCCGTCGATGGCGGCGATGTAATGGATGAGCAGCGCAAGATCGGCGATGCCGCCGTCGTGCATGGCGCCGCGGTAGGCGTTGACGTTCTGCCCGAGCAGCGTGATCTCGCGCACACCCTGTTCGGCCAGTGCCGCGACCTCGGCGAGGATGTCGTCGAACGGCCGGCTCACCTCTTCGCCGCGCGTGTAGGGCACCACGCAGAAGGTGCAGTACTTGCTGCAGCCTTCCATGATGGAGACGAAGGCCGTCGGGCCGTCCGCGCGCGGCGCGGGCAGGGCATCGAATTTCTCGATTTCCGGGAAGGATACGTCGACCACCGCGCGGCGTTCGCTCTCCAGCTGGCGCAGCATGTCCGGCAGGCGGTGCAGGGTCTGCGGGCCGAAGATCAGGTCGACGAAAGGCGCTCGCTCGCGCAGCGCCTCACCCTCCTGGCTGGCGACGCAGCCGCCGACGCCGATGACCAGTTGCGGATTGGCCTCCTTCCACTCGCGCCACTGGCCGAGCTGGGAGAACACCTTCTCCTGCGCCTTTTCGCGGATGGAGCAGGTGTTGAGCAGCAGCACATCGGCCTCTTCCGCCACCTGCGTCTGCACGAGCCCGTGCGACGCGCCGAGTACGTCGGCGATCTTCGCCGAGTCGTACTCGTTCATCTGGCAGCCGAAGGTCTTGATGTATAACTTCATAAAGGCAGGGACTAGGTTCTAGGTGCTAGGATCTAGGGCATAAAAACCCAACGACCAAACATGTTCTGAGTCTCAGTAAAACAGGGTGTTCCGACGCCGAGGTACCAGGAACCCGGTGCCTGGGATCATTTCCTAGCACCTCGGCCCTGGCACCTCGGCCCTGAATCTAAACGAGTCGGCCTGTAAGCCGGGTTCTGTCGTGGACAGTCATTCATCTGCGATGCGCGTCGCCGCGCACCTGTAGCGACCTACCCGGGAGCAGCGCGGGCCACGCCAGTGCTCCCCTATTTGGTCTTGCTCCGGGTGGGGTTTACCCTGCCACTTCCGTTGCCGGAAGCGCGGTGCGCTCTTACCGCACCATTTCACCCTTGCCAGTACCGAAGTACTTCGGCGGTATCATTTCTGTGGCACTTTCCGTGGGCTCGCGCCCCCCAGGCGTTACCTGGCACCCTGCCCTGCGGAGCCCGGACTTTCCTCGAGGGTTGCCCCCCGCGACTGTCCGGCCGACTCGAGGGCCGGAGTATAGCATGAGCGCCCCGGGCGCCTGCAGGACCGCCGGTGTCAGCGGCCCCGGGGACCGCCCCGCCGGGGCCGGTAGGTCAGTTTGCCGAGGAAGCGGTTGAGGGGGTTGTCGCGGCCGAGGAACGACAGCACCGGCGTCCGCCGGATGCCCATCTGCAGGCGCAGATCGCGCAGGCCGGTGTGGCCGGACTCGATCCGGAGCCCGCGGCGCACGGCCTCGCAGGCCTGCTTGCGGTGGCCGAGTTTGAGCTCCGCCCGCGCCAGGTTCTCGAACACGTCGCCGCGCACCCGTTCTTCGGCGGCCGCCCGCCGGCACAGGTTCAGACCGCTGACGTCGTTCAGCTGGACCTGGGCGAGCCCCAGATAGGACATGTAGAGGTTGGCGTAGACATCCACGCCGGAGGCCGCCTGATCGGCCGCCTTGAAGCACCCGAGCGCGGAGGCCCAGTCGCCCTGCTTGACGTAGCGCCGCCCCTGGAGGAAATCCGGGTGCAGCTGGACCTCCTGCTGGATCGAAGCCCATGGATCGTTCATCACCGCACCTCCCGAATCGAACGGACTCGTCTTCCCTGACCCGCGGAACCCGTCCGGCCCCGCGGCAGCCCAATCACGGCTCGAATGATATCAGGCTCTTGCAGTAGTTGATCAAGCCGCAGGTGGAGCTGTCGTGCCCCGCGACCGGCCCCTCCGCCGCCAGCTCGGGCAGGATGGCGCGCGCCAGCTGCTTGCCCAGCTCCACGCCCCACTGATCGAACGAATTGATATCCCAGACGATTCCCTGAACGAAGATCTTGTGCTCGTAGAGCGCGATGAGGCTGCCCAGGGTGCGCGGGGTCAGCTTGCGGTAGAGGATGGAGTTGCTCGGCCGGTTGCCGGGAAACACCTTGTGCGGCAGCAGGCGCTCCAGCGCCTCGCCCGACAGCCCCTCCGCCGCCAGCTCGGCGCGCGCCTCGGCCTCGGTCCTGCCGCGCATCAGCGCCTCGGTCTGGGCGAAGAAGTTCGACAGCAGGATGCGGTGATGCTCGCCGAGCGGATTGTGGCTCTCGGCCGCGACCAGGAAATCCGCCGGCACCAGGCGCGTGCCCTGATGGATCAGCTGGAAGAAGGCGTGCTGGCCATTGGTGCCCGGCTCGCCCCAGATCACCGGACCGGTGGCGTAGTCGACCGGACGGCCCGCGCGGGTCACGCGCTTGCCGTTGCTCTCCATGTCGCCCTGCTGGAAATAGGCGGGGAAGCGGTGCAGATACTGATCGTAGGGAAAGATGGCATGGCTGCCGGCGTCGAAGAAGTTGACGTACCAGATGCCGAGCAGGCCGAGGATCACCGGCAGGTTGTCCTCCAGCGGCGCCGTGCGGAAATGCTCGTCCATGGCGTGCGCGCCCCCGAGCAGTTCCTCGAAGGCGTCCATGCCGACGGACAGCGCGATCGACAGGCCGATGGCCGACCACAGCGAATAGCGCCCGCCAACCCAGTCCCAGAATTCGAACATGTTGGCGGTATCGATGCCGAAGGCGCGCACCGCCTCGGCATTGGTCGACAGCGCGACGAAATGCCTGGCCACCGCGGCTTCGTCGCCGGCATCGGCCAGCAGCCAGGCGCGCGCCGTCTGCGCGTTGGTCAGCGTCTCCTGGGTGGTGAAGGTCTTGGAGGCGACGACGAACAGGGTCGCGGCCGGATCGAGGTGCCTGAGCGTCTCGGCGATGTGGCTGCCATCGATGTTGGACACGAAGTGCACGCGCAGCGCGTCCGAACCGTAGGGCCTGAGCGCCTCGGTGACCATCAGCGGCCCGAGATCGGAGCCGCCGATGCCGATGTTCACCACGTCGGTGATGGGCTTGCCGCTGAAGCCACGCCAGGCACCGCCGCGCACCCGCTCGGTGAACTCGCGCATCCGGGCGAGCACGGCATTGACGTCCGGCATGACGTCGCGGCCGTCGACCGGAACGGGCCGGCCGGAGCGGTTGCGCAGCGCCGTGTGCAGCACGGCCCGGCCCTCGGTGACGTTGATCTTCTCGCCGGCGAACATCCGTTCGATCCAACCCGGCAGATCGCGCTCGCGCGCCAGATCCATCAGCAGGCCGAAGGTCTCGGCGGTGATGCGGTTCTTCGAATAATCGAGCAGGATATCCTCGAAACGCGCCGAGAAGCGCTCGAAGCGTCCCGGGTCCTGCGCGAACCAGTCGCGCATGTGCCGATCGCAGATCTCGTAGTAATGATCCGTCAACGCCCGCCAGGCACTGCATTGGGTCAGCTCGGACATGTCACGTTCCTGTAACAATCATTAAACCCCATTTTAACCGCAAAGGACGCAAAGGCGCGCGAAGGAAAACCTAATATAGCCACGAAATCCA
>JAJJPM010000027.1:0-25249 GCA_032907525.1 Gammaproteobacteria bacterium | reverse complement strand
CCTCACTCCCCACCGCCTCCGCTTCGCGTACGCCGCCGGCCCACCAGATGCGGCAGGCGCCCTCGTCCGACACCATGCAGGGACCGATGGGGTGGCGCGGATGGCAGGCGCGGCCGTAGAGCAGGCATTCGTTGGGATAGATGCGCCCCAGCACCACGCGCGCGCAGTCGCAGCCGGGCGGCATCTCGCCGGCACGCTTGCGGGCCTCGTCGGTGTAGTCGGGGAAACGCGCGCGGATATCGAGATGGGCGTAGGCGTCCTGCAGGGCATAGCCGGAATCCGGGATCACGCCGACGCCGCGCCAGTTGGCATCCACCACCTTGAGCGTCTCACCGAGCAGGCGGCGCGCGGCGGGATTGCCGCCGGGGCGCACCAGTTCCGGGTAGCAGTTGTCCAGGAACGGCCGTCCCTCCAGGCGCTGGCGCAATACGGAGTACATCGCGGCCAGCAGCGATTCCGGCGTGAAGCCGGCTACGGCCGCGGGGATGCCGTGGTCGCGCACCACGAACTCCCATTCCTCGGGTCCCATGACGGTGCTCACATGGCCGGGCGCGATCAGGCAGTCGAAGCCCGGCTTCTCCGAATCCAGCAGCATCGCCACCGCCGGCCAGGTCAGCCGCCCCGACAGCAGCAGGCTGAGGTTGTGCGGCACGCCTTCGGCCAGCATGCCGGCCACCGGCGCGGTGGTGGTTTCGAAGCCGGCCGCGAAGAACACCACCTCGCGTTCGGGATGTTCACGGGCGATCCGTACCGCCTCGGTGGGCGAGGCGATGGGGCGCACGTCGGCGCCGGCGGCCTTGGCCTGTTCCAGCGAGCGTGCATCCTTCTTCGGGACGTTCACCGGCACGCGCAGCATGTCGCCGAAGGCCACCAGGATGACGTTCTCGTGCAGGGCCAGCTGGATCGCCTGATAGACGTCCTCCTCGGGGCACACGCACACCGGGCAGCCCGGGCCCGGGATCAGCTCGACCTGCGGCGGCAGGGCGCCGCGCAGGCCGGCCATGGTGATGGAGCGCTCGTGCCCGCCGCAGACGTTCATGATGCGGACCGTGCGGTCCAGAGGCAGGGCATGGATGCGCTCCAGCCAGGTCGTCGCGGATGTGCTCATCGGGGGGTCCTCAAGCCGTAGGTTCAGCGCCAAGCATGATCATCATAGCCACGAAATCCACGAAACCCACGAAAAGGTTTTGAAGTGTATCCTCCTCACGCAATTTTCGCGGGTTTCGTGGATTTCGCGGCTATCCATCGCCGCCGCCCATCCTTCACGGCAGTCGCACGAAGCGGTGCGGTGGCAGGGGCGGGGCGGTCCGGTGCAGCGCATTCCCTTCCGGCTGTACTGACGGACGCAGTGTCTCGTGGCGCGCCACCCGTTCGCGCTGGGCCGCGAGTTCGGCACGCAGCCAGTCCAGCCAGGCGTCCAGGCCCTGGCCGCGGCGCGCCGACAGCTGCAGCACGGGCGCGGGATTGGCGAGATTGCGGAGGTGGCTCTCGGCGCGCGCCGGCTCGAAGTCGTCGAGTACCGCCAGCAGATCGGCCTTGGTCAGCAGCATCAGATCGGCGGCACGGAACATGACCGGGTATTTGGCCGGTTTGTCGTCGCCTTCCGTGACCGACAGCAGGGTGACGTTGCGGTGATGGCCGAGATCGAAACTCGCCGGGCACACCAGATTGCCGACGTTTTCGATGAAAAGAAGGTCGATGGCATCCAGGTCCAGCCGGTGCACGGCATCGTGCACCATGTGGGCGTCGAGGTGGCAGGCGGTGCCGGTGGTGATCTGCACGGCCGGCACGCCCCGGGCACGGATGCGGTCGGCGTCGTTCTCGGTCTCGAGGTCGCCCTCGATGACGGCGATGCGCAGCTCACCGCCCAGCGCCGCGATGGTCGCCTCGAGCAGGGCGGTCTTGCCGGAGCCGGGCGAGGACATCAGATTGACGGCAAGCACGCCGTGCCGGTCGAAATGCTCGCGGTTGTGTGCGGCCTGCCGGTCGTTTTCGGTCAGCAGGCCCTTGAGCACGGTCAGCGCCGAACGCCCGTCGGCGGTCCTGGCGAGCGCGCCGTCGTTGTGCACGAGGTGTTCGTTGCCGGGCGTGATGTTGCAGCCGCAGGTGTCGCACATCGTGGAATGTCTCCTAGCTGAAAGATGAAGAACACTGGTTTGGAGCAAACGGGGACAGACTGGGCAAACGGGGACAGACTTGAGTCTTCCCCGGCACTCAGCCGTCCGGTAAATGGGGACAGACTTAAGTCTGTCCCCCGGCACTCCGCGCTTCCGTGGCCGGCAACGGCAATTATCCGTAAGCGCCGCTAGACCCTGATTTTATTCAGTGCGTCGCCGCGGATGCCGGTTCCGCTTCGAGCTCGACGCTGGCCAGCAGCAGCTCGTCGCCGCTGATCAGCCGCGTGCGGTAGTCACCGCAGGCGCCGCACAGCAGGCGGTTGGCAGCCGCGTCGGAATCGGCGCCGCAGGACTCGCAGTGGATGCGGATCGGCAGCGCCTCCAGGATCAGCGCGGCATCCGCCGCGGGCGAGCCCGCGCTGGCGACGGGGTAGGCATGCCGCAGCAGTTCGGGCTCCACCCCCGACAGCGGTCCGATCTGCACGACCACCCGCGTGATGCGGGCGGCACGCTGCTCGCGGGCGATGTCGCGCAGTTGTCTTACCAGTGCCTGACACACCGACAGCTCATGCATCGGCGCCCCCGGTCTGTGCCAGCATCTCGTCGTAGAGTTCCCAGGCGGAACGCGCCTCCTGTTCGGACATCTTCTGGATGGCGTAGCCGACGTGCACCATCACGAAGTCGCCAAGTTCCACGGGCTCGCCCTGGAGCAGGAAGAGATTCACGTCACGGCTCACGCCTTTCGCCTCGCAGCGTGCGACGAAGCCGTCGATTTCGCGGATCTGCATGGGGATGCCGAGACACATGTGAGATTCCTCGTCGCCGTGGCCGGCGTCCGTTCCGTCCGGGATGCCGTCGCGGACCCCGCATGTCGACATTGCAACGCGCCACGCCGGCAATGTCCAGCCCTGTCGACACCCCGGAGGCGGGACGACCTGATCCAGATCAGGTGCGGTACGTTGCCGTGCGCGGCACAGGCGTGCATGATGCTCGTCGTACTGTGCATCCGGTTTCTGTATTCGAACATTAGGAAGTCTTGATGCAGGTCATCCGGGGCGGTTGACCGGGATGCGCAGGCGGCGATACTGAGTAGCAACAAGAACACCACTGCTGTCGCGAGGGATGCCGTGAGCGGGAACGTGCTGGTACTGGGCCTGGGCAACACGCTGTTGAGTGACGAGGGCGCCGGTGTGCACGTCATCCGCTATCTCCAGGAACGGTCGCCCGCGACATCCGGCGTCGAATACATGGACGGCGGCACCCTCAGCTTCGACCTCGCCGCACCCATCGAATCCGCCGATTCCCTGATCGTGGTCGACGCGGCCGAACTGGGCGCCGAGCCCGGCGCGGTGCGCTGCTACCGCGACGAGGCCATGGACGCCTTCGTCGGCGGCAACCGCAAGCGCAGCGTCCACGAGGTCAGCCTGCTCGATCTGCTGGCCATCGCCTGTCTTTCCGATCATCTGCCGCGCCGCCGTGCGCTGATCGGCATCCAGCCCCACACGATCGACTGGGGCGACGCCCCGAGCGCGGCCGTGGCCGGGGCCATTCCGGTCGCCGGCCGTCAGGTGCTGGATATCCTCGCGGAGTGGCGCGCATGAGCGGACTGGACGACATCGGCGTCAGCGTCGAGGGCGGGCGCGCGGCCAGGCCCGTGGAGACCGGCAACGCGCGCGCCCTGCTGAGTGAGCTGGAGGCCGCCCTCCAGGCGCTGCTCAAGACCGGCCGCGAGCACAGTATCGATCTGCGCAGCCTGCCGCTGCTGCCCGGCGAGCTCGATTACCTGCGCGAAACGCTCGGTCGCGGCGAGGTCCGCGCCGAACTCGACGCGCTCGGCCGCAGCGAGATCCAGGAAACGACGATCCGCGGCGTCTGGTGGGTCACGCACTGGAACACGCTGGACGAGGTGATGGCCGAGTTCCTGGAAGTGAGCTTCTGTCCCGACATCATCCGCGCCCAGCGCGACGATGTCCGCGAGAGCCTGGAGGCGCTGAATGCGCGCCTGGCGGGCGATGTGTAGTGTGGCGTAGCGGTCTAGCGGCCGGCGCAGCGGCGCCGGTCACGTGTGACGATCAAGGAGAACACCCATGAGTCGACGTCCCACCGTTGCCGAACAGCTGGCCAGACAGGGTGTGAGCCGGCGCGCATTTCTGAAGTTCTGCGCGGCCGCCGCTTCGTTGATGGCGCTGCCGCCGGGCATGGCGCCGGCGATCGCCGAGGCGCTCGGCAAGCGCACCCGCCCGTCGGTGATCTGGCTTTCGTTCCAGGAATGCACGGGCTGCACCGAATCGCTGACGCGCTCGCACTCGCCCACGGTCGAGAACCTGATCTTCGACCTCATCTCGCTCGATTATCATCACACGTTGCAGGCCGCCGCCGGCGAGGCCGCCGAGCACGCGCGCGAGCAGGCCATGGCCGAGCCCGGTTATCTGGTGCTGGTCGACGGCTCTATCCCGACCAGGGACGGCGGCATCCACTCGACCATCGCCGGCGTCACCAATCTTCAAATGCTGAAGGACACGGTCGAGAACGCCGCGGCGGTGGTCTCGGTCGGCACCTGCGCGGCCTTCGGCGGCATCCCCAAGGCCGACCCGAACCCGACCGGCGCCATGGGTGTGCAGGCGCTGATGGATGCGGGGCTGATCGCGCGCAAGCCGGTGATCAACGTCTCCGGCTGCCCGCCCATCCCGGTGGTGATCACCGGCGTGCTGGCGCATTACCTGACCTTCGGTGAGATCCCCGAGCTCGACAAGCACGGCCGGCCACTGATGTTCTTCGGCGACAGCATCCATGACCGCTGCTACCGGCGGCCGTTCTACGATCAGGGCAAGTTCGCCAAGACCTTCGACGACGAGGGCGCGCGCAAGGGCTGGTGCCTGTTCGAGCTCGGCTGCAAGGGGCCGACCACCTATAATGCCTGCGCGACCACCAAGTGGAATCAGGGCACGAGCTTCCCGATCGAATCCGGCCACGGCTGCATCGGCTGTTCCGAGCCGGATTTCTGGGACGCCGGCAGCTTCTACAAAGCGCTGTCCATGCCGGCCGATCCGCTCAAGTACGTCGCCGGCGCGGCGGTCGCGGGCGCCGCGGCGGGCGCGGCGATCGCCGTCGCCAACCGCGCCAGGAAGGGCGCCGCCAAGGCGCAACACAAGACCACCACCCTCGCGGACCTGGAGAAGTGACATGGGCGAGCTCGAATTCCTCACCTGGGTCCGCGGGCCGGGTCTGAACCTCGCCATCGGGATCTTCCTGCTCGGCGTGATCTGGCGCCTGATCGAGATCTACAGTCTGGGCCGCAAGCCCGATCTGTCCGTGCCGCGGCACGTGCCGGGGGCGTCGGGCCTGCACACGGTGTTCCGCCGCTCGCTGCCGCCGCCCGGCATGCTGAAGCGCTCGCCCATCAGCTACATCGGCGGCTACACCTTCCACATCGGCCTGGCGGTCGTGGTGTTCCTGTTCGCGCCGCACATCCTGCTGATCGAGGACCTCACCGGGCTGTCCTGGCCGGCCCTGCCGTCGCCGCTGGTCGATCTGGCGACGGTGATCACCCTGGCGGCCATGCTGCTGGTGCTGGTGGATCGCCTGGCCAAGCCGGTCAAGCGCTTCCTGTCGACGTTCGAGGACTACTTCAGCTGGGCGGTGACCTTCCTGCCGGTGCTGACGGGCTTCCTGGCGGTCAAGCACATGCTGCTGCCGTACACCACCATGCTGGCGCTGCACATCCTCAGCGTCGAGATCCTGCTGGCGGTGCTGCCGTTCACCAAGCTGTTCCACGTCTTCACCCTGTTCGGCTCGCGCTGGTACAACGGCCGGATCAATGCCCACAAAGGTGTGCCCGTATGAGCGCTTCACTGGAAAAAGGCATCAGCGCGTTGAAAGAGGTGATCGACGCGCCCATCGCCAGCTACTTCGCAAGCTGCGTGCATTGCGGGCTGTGCGCGGAGGCCTGTCTGTTCTACACCGAGACCGGTGATCCCAGGTATACGCCCATCCACAAGCTCGAACCGCTGCGCCGCGTCTACAACCAGGAGTACACGCTGCTCGGCCGGCTGGGGAAGGCGCTCGGGCTGTCCAAGCCGGTCACCGACGACGAGCTGGCCGAGTGGAAGGAGCTGGTCTACGACAGCTGCACCCTCTGCGCACGCTGCTCCATGGTCTGCCCGGTCGGCAACGACATCGTCTACATGGTGCGCAAGCTGCGCGAGGGCATGGCGGTGTCCGGCCACGCGCCCGCGGGCCTGATCGGCGCCACCACGCGTGCCGTGGAGATCGGCAGCCCGATGGGCGTGCGTCTGCCGGCGGTGCAGGCGCAGATGAAGCACGTGCAGGCGGAGACCGGCATCGAGATCCCCATGGACGCCGAGGGTGCCGAATACATGGTGCTGCTGTCGTCGATGGAGATCATGAATTTTCCCGAATACCTGGGTGCCATCGCCAGGATCATGAAGCAGGCGGGCAAGACCTGGACCCTCTGTTCCACCGCCTTCGAGGCCACCAACTCGGGCATTCAGATCGGCAACTCCGATCTCGCGAAGGTCATCGTGTCGCGCATCGTCGACGGTGCGGAGCGGCTGAAGGTCAAGACGGTGATCAGCCCCGAGTGCGGCCATGCCTACACGGCCCTGCGCTGGGAGGGCGCGAACCTCGTCGGCCGGCCGTTCACGTTCAAGGTCCAGCACATTCTGGAGGTGCTGGACGAATTCCGCGCGCAGGGCCTGCTCAAGACCGAGGGCTTCGAGACGGCGCGCGCCACTTTCCACGATCCCTGCCAGCTGGTGCGCCGCGGCGGCGTGGTCGAACAGCCGCGCAATCTGATGAAGATGGTGGCGCAGGACTTCGTCGAGATGGACGACCCCGGCAAGTACAACTGGTGCTGCGGCGGAGGCGGCGGCGTCAGCGCCATCGAGGAGGCCGAGGAGCTGCGGCTCGAGGCCTTCAAGGTCAAGAAGCGGCAGCTGGAGAAGACCGGCGCGAAGACCCTGGTCACCGCCTGCGCGAACTGCCGCATCATCCTCGAGGAAGGCTTGGAGCACTACCAGATGGATATTCCGGTGGTGGGTCTCACCGAGATGATCGCCGAGCACCTGGCGGAACGGAAATGAGCGGAGGCGGAGCATCCGCAGGCAGGGTCGCGGCATGCCACCGGAAACGTAAGGCCGAAAACCAAGGAATGCCGAAATGACTGCACAACGCGTTGTCGTCGACCCCATCACCCGCATCGAAGGCCATCTGCGCATCGAGGCGGAGACCGATGCCGAGGGGCGCATCACCCAGGCATCCAGTGCCGGCACCATGGTGCGCGGCATCGAGATCATCCTGCGCGGACGCGACCCGCGCGATGCCTGGGCCTTCGCCCAGCGCATCTGCGGCGTCTGCACCCTGGTGCACGGCATCGCCTCGGTGCGCGCCGTGGAGAACGCCCTGCAGTACGAGATTCCCCCGAACGCCCAGCTGATCCGCAACCTCATGATCGGAGCGCAGTACGTGCACGACCACGTGATGCATTTCTATCACCTGCACGCGCTCGACTGGGTGGATGTGGTCTCGGCCCTGAAGGCCGATCCCAAGGCGACCTCGGAGCTGGCGCAGTCGCTCAGCTCCTATCCGAAGTCCTCGCCGGGCTATTTCGCCGACGTGCAGAAGAAGCTGAAGAATTTCGTCGAATCGGGCCAGCTCGGCATCTTCAGCAACGGTTACTGGGGGCACCCGGCCTACAAGCTGCCGCCCGAGGCGAATCTGATGGCGGTGGCGCACTATCTCGATGCGCTCGCCTGGCAGCGCGATGTCGCGCGGCTGCACACCATCTTCGGCGGGAAGAATCCACACCCGAACTTCGTGGTCGGCGGCGCGCCCACCGCCATCAGCGGCATGCATCCGCAGGGCGGCGGCCGCGGCAAGGGGCCGCAGTTCCGCGGCGGCATGGGCGCGACGGCGGTGAACATGACCGGCCTGCAGCGCGTCAAGGAGATCATCGACGAGATGCGCGCCTTCGTCGACCAGGTCTACGTGCCGGACACGCTCGCCATCGCCTCGTTCTACAAGGACTGGGCGGCACAGGGCGAGGGCATCGGCAATTTCCTCACCTACGGCGACTTCCCCGAGAACGGCATGGGCGACCCGGCCAGCTTCCTGGTGCCGTCCGGCGTGATCGTCGACCGCGATCTGTCGAACATCCAGGAAGTGGATCTGAACGCCGAGGACCAGATCCAGGAATACGTCGCGCATTCCTGGTACAAGTACAAGGACGGCAAGGAGGCCGGCCTGCACCCCTACAAGGGCGAGACCGAGTTCGACTACACGGGTCCCGAGCCGCCGTACGAGCATCTCGACACGGAGGGCAGCTACTCCTGGCTCAAGTCGCCCCGCTGGCGCGGCAAGGCGGTCGAGGTGGGTCCGCTGGCGCGCGTGCTGATGCTGTACGCCAAGGGCCACGCGCAGACACGCGAACTGGTGGATTCGACGCTGCGCACCCTGGATCTGCCGGTGCAGGCGCTGTACTCGACGCTCGGCCGCACCGCCGCGCGCACCCTGGAGACGAAGGTCATCGTCGACGCCATGGATACCTGGTACGCGAACCTGATGGCCAACATCAAGGCCGGCGACGTGCGCACCTTCAACGAACAGAAATGGGATCCGTCCACGTGGCCGAAGCTCGCCAA
Organism: Gammaproteobacteria bacterium; assembly: GCA_032907525.1. GTDB lineage: Bacteria > Pseudomonadota > Gammaproteobacteria > Thiohalobacterales > Thiohalobacteraceae > JAHJQQ01. The sequence continues at coordinate 16,473 of JAJJPM010000027.1, read as the reverse complement.
AGGGGTGGGTTTCATGGAGGCCCCGCGCGGCGCGCTGGCGCACTGGATCGTGATCAAGGACGGTGTGATCGACAACTACCAGGCGGTTGTGCCGAGCACCTGGAACGCCGGACCGCGCGACCCCCAGGGGCAGGACGGTCCCTACGAGGCGGCGCTCGCCGGCCACAGGCTGCACGATCCGAAGCAGCCCATCGAGATCCTGCGCACCATCCACAGCTTCGATCCCTGCATCGCCTGTGCGGTGCACGTGACCGATCCGGAGGGCGAGGAGCTGATCCAGGTCAAAGTCCGATGAGTTCTGGCACGGATAGTGCGGAAGCGCCCGTGGAGACATCGTCGGGGTGCGGCGCGCGGGGTTGCGGCGCACCGCAGCAACAATCGATAAAGGACGGGAGTTTTGCCATGCGAATGTTCGACAAGGTGCTGATGCTGACCGGGCTGATGCTGACGGCCCCGATGGCCGGGGCGCACACATTTGGTGCGGAGGGCGCGGGCTTCGCGTCCGGATTGGTGCATCCGCTGCTCGGACCGGATCACCTGTTCGCGCTGCTGGGCGCCGGACTGTGGGCCGGCTGGCTGGGCGGCCGCGCGCGGTATCTGCTGCCGGGCGGCTTCCTCGCCGGCATGCTCGGCGGCGCACTGCTCGCCTGGGGTGGCGTGGGCCTGCCCTGGGTGGAGCCCATGATCGCGCTTTCGGTGCTGCTGTTCGGCCTGCTGGCGGCCACGGCCGCAAGGCCCCCGGCCGTCGCCGGCGGTGCGGTGCTGTTCGTCTTCGCGCTGTTCCACGGTCACGCGCACGGCACCGAACTGCCGCAGACCGCCGATCCGGCGCTGTACGTCCTGGGCTTCCTGCTCGCCTCGGCCGCCGTGCAGCTGGCTGCCGCACGGATCGCCGTCAGCCTGCGCGGCGGTCGGCTGTCCACGCTGGTGCGCGTCACCGGTGGAGCCGTCGCGGCACTGGGCGGCGGCTGGCTGATCGGCGGTTAGGCGCTACGTGTTCCATCGACCTCGCAGGCGCGGATTCCCGCGCCTGCCGAATCCACCTCTCGGTGCGTCTCCGTCCACGACGCGGCCGAATACCGATGCACCATGACCATGTCCGGTTTCCTTGCACGTGAACATCTGGACCGACTGCTCGAGACTTTGCGTTCGGCAGGTTATCGCTGCGTCGGTCCGATTGCGCGGGACGGTGCCATCCAGTACCGCGACCTGCCGGACAGTGGCCTGCTGCCCGCAGGCTGGCGCGACGACCAGACGCCCGGCCGCTACCGCCTGCGGCACATCGACAATCCGCGCCAGTTCGCCTGGGCCAACGGGCCGCAGGCGCTCAAGCCGTACCTGTTCGCCGCGCGCGAGACTCTGTGGCATGCAGGCCGGGACTCAGACGGGCGGTTGAGCTTCGCGCCGACCATGCCCGAAGTGCGGCCGCTGGCGGTCATCGGGGTACGCGCCTGCGACCTCGCCGCCCTGCGCCTGCAGGATGCCCACTTCGTCGACGGCGTCCATCGTGACCCGCACTACGCCGCACGCCGCGACGGGCTGTTCCTGGTCGCGGTGAACTGCAGCCATCCGGCGGACACCTGCTTCTGCGTCTCCACCGGCGACGGGCCGCAGGCCGAAGGCGGCTGCGATCTGATTCTCGACGAGCTCGACGATGGCTTCGTGGTGCGCGCCGCAAGCGAGCGGGGGACCGGAATCGCCGCGGACCTGCCGCTCGAGCCGGTCACGCCGCCGCAGCAGCACGCCGTCGACCGGCAGCGGGAGCACGCGATCACCGTGCAGCGGCGCACCCTGCCGGCCCGCGACCTGCGGCCCCTGTTCGACGGCCGGCTGGAGCATCCGCGCTGGGTCGACGTCGCCGCGCGCTGCCTCGCCTGCGGCAACTGCACCTCGGTGTGCCCGACCTGCTTCTGCCACAGCGAGCACGAGCTGCCGGAGGTCGACGGCAGCGGCAGCAGCCACTACCGCGAGTGGGATTCCTGTTTCAGCCAGGGTCACAGCTACATCCACGGCATCACTATCCGCGCCGACACACGGCTGCGCTACCGCCAATGGCTGACGCACAAGCTCGGCGCCTGGCACGACCAGTACGGCCGCAGCGGCTGTGTCGGCTGCGGGCGCTGCATCAGCTGGTGCCCGGTGGGCATCGACATCACCGAGGAGGTCGCCGCGCTGGCGGCGGATGCGCCGTGAACATGAACACCCTGTCTGCCACGGAAGCACACGGAAAAACACGGAAACGATCATATACTTCACACACCAGTCCGGCTCGCCCGTCAGGCGTCGGGCCGGAGCTTCGCGGAGCACGTCCCTGTCAGTGTCTTCCGTGTGCTTCCGTGGCCAAAACGGGTTTGGTGAGATGAACTCCCCACACGTACCCATGCAGGCCGAGATCGTGCGCCGCACCGAGGAATCGCCCTCGGTGTTCTCGCTCGGCCTGCGGCTGTGCGATCCGGCGCAGCATGCGGCCTACCGCTTCGCCCCCGGCCAGTTCAACATGCTGTATCTGTACGGCGTCGGCGAGATTCCCATCTCCATCGTCTCGGATCCCGAGAACGGCGACGAGCTCGGTCACACCATACGCGTCGTCGGGCGCGTCACGCGCGGGTTCGCCGCTCTGAAGCCCGGCGACCGCATCGGACTGCGCGGGCCCTTCGGTCGCGGCTGGCCGCTGACCGCGGCGCAGGGACACGACCTGGTGCTGGTGACCGGCGGTCTGGGCTGTGCGCCGCTGGTGTCGGTGATCAACTACGTCGCGCAGCGCCGCAATCAGTTCGGCCGCGTCGCCATCCTGCAGGGCGTCAAGCACATGGACGACATGATCTGGCGCGAGCGCTATGCCCGCTGGGCCGAACTCCCCGACGTGCAGGTGCTGCTCGCCGCCGACGTCGCCGGCGCCGGCTGGAGCTGGCACGTCGGTCTGGTTACCGAGCTGGTCGACCAGATCGCGCTCGACGTGAGCGGCGCACGCGTCATGGTCTGCGGCCCCGAGCCGATGATGCTGGCCACGGTGCGCAGGCTCATGGCGTCGGGCGTGCCCGAGGCGCACATCTGGCTCTCGCTGGAGCGCAACATGCAGTGCGCGGTCGGCCACTGCGGCCACTGCCAGTTCGGCGCGCCGTTCGTCTGCAAGGACGGCCCGGTGTTCAACTACCCGCAGATCCGCGACCGGCTCGGCGTGAAGGGGTTTTGAGGGACATGGAGGGAATGGCCATGAAATCAACGAAACCCACGAACATGTGAATTCATAAAACATATTTTCGTGGGTTTCGTGGATTTCGTGGCCATAGCGTATTTTATGAACAAGCCTAAACCGAAGATCGCCGTACACAAGTTCAGCTCCTGCGATGGCTGTCAGCTGGCGTTTCTGGATCTGGGCGAGGATCTGCTCACGCTTGCGGAACAGGTGGACATCCGGCACTTCGCCGAGGCGGGGATCCTCGGCGAAGACGAGCCGGTGGACATCGCCTTCATCGAGGGCAGCATTTCCACCCCGGAGGATGAGGAGCGCATCAAGCGCATCCGCGAACGTTCGAGACTGCTGGTCACCATCGGCGCCTGCGCCACGGCGGGCGGGCTGCAGGCGCTGCGCAACCTGGCCAATGCGAAAGAGTGGATCGCGGCCGTGTATGCGAGCCCCGAATACATCTCCAGCCTCGACGAGGCGCTGCCGATCCGCGCACGGGTGCCGGTGGACTTCGAGCTGTGGGGCTGTCCGGTGAACAGCCGGCAGGTCCTGGCGGCGGTCGGGTCGCTGCTCAATGGCGCCGTGCCCGTCGACGAGCGCGACAAGGTGTGCATGGAGTGCAAGCGCCAGCAGGCGGTATGCGTCATGGTCAGCGAAGGCAGGCCCTGCATGGGGCCGGTCACGCGGACCGGCTGTGGTGCGCTGTGCCCCCGTTTCGGCCGCGGCTGCTATGCCTGCTACGGGCCTGCGGAGAACCCCAATACGGAGGCGCTGGGCGTGTGGTTCCAGGGGCTCGGGCTGGCCGGACGGGAGATCGCCCAGCATTTCCTCGGCACCAACAATCAGATGCCGCCGTTCCTCGATGCCGCGCAGCGCTGGAAGGAAATTCCATGACCGAGCAGCGCCGCGTCGACATCCGCATACCCGTACTCGCGCGCGTGGAGGGCGAGGGCGCGCTGGATCTCGGCATCCGCGCCGGGCGGATCGACCATCTCAGGCTGGAGATCTACGAGCCGCCGCGCCTCTACGAGCAGTTCCTCACCGGCCGCAACGCCCAGGACGTGATCGATATGACCGCGCGCATCTGCGGGATCTGTCCGGTCGCCTACCAGATCAGCGCGGTGCAGGCCTTCGAATCCATCTACGGAGTGTCCGTCACGCCCTGGACGGAGACGATGCGCCGGGTATTCTACTGCGGCGAATGGCTGCAGAGCCACGCGCTGCACATCCATCTGCTGGCGGCGCCGGACTTCTTCGGCTGCGGCAGCGTCGTCGAGCTCGCCGGGAAGGAGCCGGAGGCGGTGCGCCGCGGCCTGCGCCTGCAGACGCTCGGCAACGACCTCATCGCGCTGTTCGGCGCGCGCGCCGTGCACCCGGTGGGCGTGCGCGTCGGCGGCTTCCATCACGCACCCTCGTTGGACGCCGTCGCCGATATGCGTGTGCGGCTCGACGCGGCGCGCGCCGATGCCGAGGCCCTGGTGCGCTGGACGGCGACGCTGCCCCTGCCGGAAGACGATCAGGACTTCATCAGCGTGGCCATGCGCCACCCGGACGAATACGCCATCACCCGCGGCCGCATCGTCAGCAGCGCAGGCCACGACCTGGACATCGCGGAGTACGAGCGGCACTTTCGCGAATTCCATGTGCCGCATTCGACGGCGCTGCACGCGCACCTCGACGGCAAGCCCTATCTGGTCGGGCCGCTGGCGCGCATCAACCTCAATCTCGACCGGCTTCCCGCCGCGCTGCGGAGCCTGCTCGACGAACTCGGCATCCGCTTCCCCAGCCGCAACATGTTCCACAGCATCGTCGCCCGTGCCGCGGAGATCTGGCTGGCCATCGACGAGGCGGGGCGGCTGCTGGCGGATTACGCCGTCCCGGATGCCGCGGCCGTCGCGTCCACGCCGCGCGCCGGGATCGGTTGCGGCTGCAGTGAGGCGCCACGCGGCATCCTCTGGCACCGCTATGCCGCCGACGGGAGCGGCAATGTCGCGGAGGCGCGCATCGTGCCGCCCACCAGCCAGAACCAGGCGCGCATCGAGGAGGATCTGCGCCTGTCGCTGACACGCTTCGGACTGGAACGTCCCGACGCCGAATTGCGCCTGCACGGCGAGACGGTCATCCGCAACTACGACCCCTGCATCTCCTGCGCGACGCATTTCCTGCGGCTGAAGGTGGAGCGGGAGTGAAAGGCCTTCGAAATTTCAACACGAAGGCGCGGAAGGCGCGCGAAGGCCGGCCCGAATGAATCCGGAAAACCGCATTCGCCACGGAAACACACGGAAGGCACGGACAAAACCATTTTTTGGCCACGAAACCCACGAAATCCACGAAAGCTATGAGAGGAGAAACCATCTCTCGGGCAACGGGGTGTGTAGCTCTATACCTGTCCGTGTTTTCCGTGGCCGGGTTTCGTCTTGATAATTTTCGTGGGTTTCGTGGATTTCGTGGCCAACCGGGTTTTGTCCGTGCTTTCCGTGTGCTTCCGCGATTGAAATGAGGGTTTCACGATGAACCGCCGCCACCTGCTGCTCGCCCTCGTCGCGCTTCCGCTCGCCGGCTGTGCCGGCTTCGGCCTGCGCGAGCCTTTGCGTGTCACCGTCGCCGGTCTGGAGCCGCTGCCCGGCGAGGGCATGGAGGCGCGCTTCATCCTCAAGCTGCGCGTGCAGAACCCCAACGAAACGGCACTGGACTTCGACGGCGTGGCGGTCGACCTCGCGCTGGCGGGCAAGGATTTCGCCAGCGGAGTCAGCGATCAGCAAGGCCGCGTGCCGCGCTACGGCGAGACGCTCATCGCGGTGCCGGTCACCGTGCCGGCCACCGCCATTGTCCGCCAGATCCTCGGTATCGCCACCACCGGCAGGCCGCCGGACAAGCTCGATTACCGCCTGCGTGGCCGCCTCGGCGGGATCGGCGTGGGCGGCGCGCGGTTCGCGTCGGAGGGGGAATTGGCACTGCCGCCGGATGCGCGCCGCTAGCGGGCATCGGATGTGGACCCGTTCGAGCCCGGGCCGTGCGTCGTCCCGGCGCAGGCCGGGGTCGACCGTGTCGCCGCGCGCCTCGGCGTCGGAGCGAACTGCCGGTCAGTCGTGCGCCATGATCGCGCGGCGGAGGGTCTCCAGGTCGATGGGCCGGGTGGTGTCGACGACGATGCTGCGGCGCTGTTCTTCGAGGGTCAGCGGTTCGGCGATGGCCAGCTGGTGGTCGAGCACGGCGAGGGTCGCCTCGGAGGCGTCGCGTTCGTCGCGGTGGCGGCGCATGATGCGTTCGCGCAGCACGGCCTCCGGCGCCTGCACATCGAGCAGCACGCAGGGGACACCGGCGACCGCGGCGAAGCGCTGCAGCGGCGCACGCTGGCTGCGCAGCAGGCAGGTCGCGTCGATGATCACCGGAAAACCGGCGTCGAGAATCGGATAGGCGAGGGCCTGCAGACGCTGGTACGTCTTCTGGGTGATCTCGGGCGCGTAGGCGCCGGTGGCGATGCCGCTGTCGGTGGCCTCTTCCGGTGACATGCCCAGCAGGCGGCGGCGTTCGACGTCGGAACGGATGCGGATGGCACCCAGGGTCTCGACCAGCTGCCGCGCGAGCCGGCTCTTGCCCGAGCCCGAAAGCCCGTGCATCAGGATCAGGGGTGCGCGTTCCGGGTTGGCGCAGTAGGCCGCCGCGCGGTCCAGATAGCCTGCGAGCGTCGCCAGCTCCCGCGCCCGGCGTTCCGAATTCCTCGTGTGCTGATGGGCGGCGATGGCGGCGACCTTGGCGCGCACCAGCGCACGATAGACGAGGTAATAGCGGAACAGGTTCAGCGACTGATAATCGTTGGCGGCCTCCACGTAGTCGTTCAGGAAGCGCCGCGCCAGGGCACGGTGGCCGCGATGGTCGAGGTCCATGTAGACGAAGGCGATCTCGCTCAGCGGGTCGATCCAGCGCAGGTCCTCGGAGAACTCCAGCGCGTCGAAGATCACCACGCGATCGTCGATCAGGGCCATGTTGGCCAGGTGCATGTCGCCGTGGCATTCGCGGATCCAGCCGCCGCGCCGGCGCAGTTCCAGATCGTCGCGGATCTCCTCGATGGCCGCCGTGCTCCAGGCGTGCAGCGGCCGCAGGCGCAGGAGCAGATCCTGGTCGTCGCAGTTGGCCTGGATCTGCTCGAAATTCTGCATGACGCGCGCTTCGATGGTCTCGGGCGTGCCGAACAGGCTTTCGGCGGCGGCCGCCGGCGCGCTGCGATGAAAGGCGGCGACGTCGACCGCCAGCTGATCGATGTGCTTCTCGGTGAGCCCGCCGCGGTCGGAGACGAGATCCAGGCGGGCGTCCGCGGCGAACTGGCGCATGCGCACCGCGTATTCGATGGCGGGACCTTCTCCGCCCAGGACCGGCCGCTCCGGGGTGCCGGTGATGCCGACCACGTCCTCGTACAGTTCCGGTGCGAGGCGCCGGTTGAGACGCAGTTCTTCGTGACAGTAGAAGCGCCGCTTTTCCAGGGTGCTGAAATCCAGAAAGCCCAGGTCGACCGGCTTCTTGAACTTGTAGGCGTAGGGCCCGGTCAGCAGCACGTAGGAGATGTGCGTTTCCAGGACGGTGAAGCCGTCCACGGGGTGCGGGAAACAGTCCGGCCGCTGCAGCGCCGCGATCAGCTGCGGGAGGGGCTCAACGCCCATGGCGCGCATCTCCTGTGAAGCCGGGCGCGCGGCGCCGGCGCGGGAGGGACGGGGTCGCGGCAGGCCGTTCATCGCCCTTCGGTGCCTCTGGCCTGTGCTGATCGGTCGTCCCCAAGCAAGCGTCCCCGCCGGTCGGTGTGTCGCGGCGCGGCCCGATTGGTCGCATCGGCCCCGCCGGTTGTGCGCACATGTTAAGCTGCCCCCTGTCCGTCGCATTGACGCCGATCAACAAATGCTGTGTTGATCAATGTCTTCCCGCCGGGACCGGAGCGTTTACGGGGGCCATTTCCTATGCAGCGTGTCATTTGTCTGGGTTCACCGCAGGGTGCCGATGCGTTGGCCTGGCGGTTGGGCGACGCCCTGGAGGCGCGGATCGCGCAGAGCCCGGCATCCACTGGCGTCGAGATCGTGCGCTGCGCCTCGCCCGCACATCTGCCCGGGCTGCTCGGCGGCCTGCAGGCCGTGCTGATTCTGGACGCGGTCGCACAGTTGCCGGCCGGCACGGCACGTGTGCTGGCGCCGGAGGAGATCGAGGACGCGCCCGCCTGGTCGAGTCACGGCATGGGTCTGGTCACGGCGCTGGAACTGGCCCGCGCGCTGGGCGACCATCCGCCGCAGGTGACGATCCTGGGTCTGGGCACCGGCAGTCCGGACGCCGATGTCGAGGCCCTGACGGCGGTCCTGTTCCCGGCGGTATGGCGCGTGCTGGCGGAACAAGCGTCTACCTCCCCGCCGCCCGGTCGCCCGTCCCGGACAGGGCCAGCTTGAGCAGCGGCGGGGCGATCAGCGTGGTGATGATGACCATCAGCACCACGGCCGAGAACAGTGCGTCGCTGATCACGCCCAGACTCTTGCCGATGGCCGCGAAGATCAGCCCCACCTCGCCGCGCGGCAGCATGCCGATGCCGATGGCGAGCCGGTTGACGCCGCGTCCGGCGGCGTATCCGCAGACGACCTTCCCGAGGATCGCCGCGATCAGCAGTCCGCCGGCCATGTGGACCACATGCCAGTCGAAGAAGGTCTCCAGCTTCACCTGGATGCCCATCAGCACGAAGAAGATCGGCACCAGGATGACCTCCAGCGGCATGATGAGATCCTTGATGCTGTAGCGGTGTTCCGTGTAGCTGCCCCAATGCCGGAAGTAGGCGTCCTGCAGGATGAGGCCGGCGGTGAAGGCGCCGATGATGGTGGCCAGGCCGACCAGATTGGCCATCCAGGCCAGGATCATCACGAACAGATAGGACACGAACATCTTGGCCTCGATGAGGTCCAGCTTCGCGAACAGGCCGATGCCCCAGTGCAGCAGGTATGGTCCGAGCCAGACCGCGCTGCCGAGGAACAGCAGCGCCAGCACGACGATCTTCAGGACATTGTCGATCTGCACGCCGCCGGAGACGATGATCCCCGAGACGATGGCCAGCATGACCAGGCCCAGCACATCGTCCATCACCGCCGCGCCCAGGATGACCCGCGCCTCGTCGGACCGGTCGCGGCCCAGATCGCGCAGCACCCGGGCGGTGATGCCGACGCTGGTCGCGCCCAGGGTCGCGGCGATGAACAGATCGGTGTTCAGCGAGAGCTCCGGCATCAGCAGCCGCGCCGCCTCGAAGCCGAGCGCGAACGGCAGCAGCACACCGACGAAGGCGACCCGCATCGAGGCCGCGCCGACCGCGCGCATCTCCTGCACGCTGGTATCCAGCCCCACCAGGAACAGCAGAAAGATGATGCCGTAGCGCGAGAACACGTCGACCGTCTGCGCGATCTGCAGCATCTGCGCGCCATACGGGCCCTGCAGCACATGCAGCACGCGGGCGGCGGTCTCGCCGTCCAGGACCAGGGCCGTCGCCTCCGGCAGCGAGTGGCCGTTGCTGAAGGCCTGTTCGACGATGGTGAAGATCGCCGGCCCCTCGCGCAGCACCATGATCAGGTCGACGTGGAAGAAGTACGCCAGATTGCCCAGCAGCACGCCCATGACCAGCTCGCCCAGCACCGACGGCTGACCCAGCCGGCGCGCGCCGAAGCGGCCCAGCAGGGCGAAGAACAGGATGCCCGTCACGCCGAGTATCACCGGCGCGACGGGGTCGCCGTGCGCACCGTTCCCGGCCGCCCGGGCCAGGTCCGGCGCGAGCAGCAGGAACGGCAGCGAAAGGCGCGCGGGCGGCGGCATGTCAGCAGATGCGCGGCAGCGGATCGTCTTCCAGTTCGTCGAGGATGCGCTGGCCGCCGAGTTCCGTGTGCAGCACCACATGGCGCGCGCCGGCCTCGACGTGGCCGATGACCTGCGCCTGCTCGCCGCCCGGCAGCCGCCGGAGCGTCTGGGCGGCGGCTTCGGCCTGGTCGGCGGAGACGACCGCCACGACGCGTCCTTCGCAGGCGAGGAACAGGGGATCGTAACCCAGCATGTCGCAGACGGACTGCACCGGATCGCGGATCGGGATCCGCCGCGCCTGCAGGTGCAGACCCATGCCGGTGGCGCGCTGGATTTCGTGGCACACCGTGGCCAGGCCGCCGCGGGTCGGGTCGCGCATGAAGCGCAGGCCGGAGAAATCCAGCAGCGCGCGCGTGATCGGCAGTACGCTGGCGGCGTCCGAGCGCAGGTCGCCGCGCAGGCCGAACTGCTCGCGCGCCAGCATCACCGCGATGCCGTGATCGCCGACCGGGCCGCTGACCAGGATCGCGTCACCGTCGCGGATCTGGTTCAGCCCCAGCAGCGGGCCGGGCAGACGCGCGCCGATGCCGGTGGTGGCCAGATACAGCCCGCCGCCTTCGCCGCGGCGCACGACCTTGGTGTCGCCGGCGGCCACGCGCACGCCGATTTCCTGCGCCGCGCGCGCCAGGCTGCCGATGACGCGGTCCAGCACCGCGATCTCCAGACCTTCCTCGATGAAGGCGTTGAGGCTGAGATAGCGCGGCACCGCGCCGGCCACCGCCAGATCGTTGGTGGTGCCGTGCACCGCCAGCGATCCGATGTCGCCGCCGGGAAACTCCAGCGGCTGCACCGTGAAGCCGTCGGTGGTGAACAGCAGTTCGCGCGCCTCCAGCGTCAGGGTGACCGCGTCCGCCTGGGTGTCCAGCGAGGGATTGCCGAGATGCCGCGCGAAGATGCCCTCGATCAGTTCGCGCATGTGGCGCCCCCCGTTGCCGTGGGCGAGCGCGATGTGGGTGCCGGTCAGCGGTGTGGACATGCGGTGCTCCGATTCCAGACGACTGGATTCATGTGCGAAATACTTTCAACACGAAGGCGCCGAAGGCGCCCGAAGGAGAATACGAGATGAAGAGATGAATTTTCTTTCCTGCCGCCGGCGGAAGGATTTTTCTTTTCACGTTCTTTCATGGGTACCTTTGGGCGCCTTCGTGTTGAGATCATTTTGCAGCGCTGTACAGTGTCTCGATCACCTGCCCGAAGCTGATGCCGGCGTCGTTGCAGGGTATGCGCTCGGGCAACTCTACCCGAAAACCGGCCGCGCGGAGTTCCGCAACGGCGAGTCCGGCCAGCAGGGCGTTCTGGAACACGCCGCCGGTGAGGCCGACCCGGGTGAAGGCATGGTCCCGCGCCAGCCGTTCGGTCTGGCGGCGGATCGCCCGGGCGAGGCTCGCATGGAAATCCGCGGCACGCCGCGCGACGGGCAGGGCGGGGTCGCGCAACTGCGCCAGCAGCGGCGCCCAGTCGGTCTGCCACAGGCCATCGTCTGCGCGCACCAGCGGGAGTTCGGCGGGAGTGCCGTCCGCGCCGGCGGCCAGCGCCTCCAGATACATGGGGCCCTGGCCTTCGAAGCTGCCGGTCTGCAGGACACCCGTCAGGCTCGCGGCGGCGTCGAACAGGCGCCCCGCGGCGCTGCTCTGCGGCGCGTTGATGCCACGCTCCCAGGCCTGGTGCAGCAGTTCGCCGTCGGCCTGCGGAACAGTGAACGGCGCACCGGTCTCCCAGCACAGCGCCGCGGCGCTGCGCCAGGGCTCGCGCCCGGCCTTGTCGCCCCCCGGCAGGCGGAACGGCCGCAGCCGCGCCACGCGTCGCCAGTCGCCGGGTCGGCCGCAGAGCGTCTCGCCGCCCCAGAGCGTACCGTCTTCGCCATAGCCCGTCCCGTCCCAGGCGAACACCAGCCAGCCCGCGTCGCCGCCGCCGTCCGCATCGATCTCTCCGGCGAGCGCCGAGGCGTGCGCGTGATGATGCCACACCGGCGTGCAGGCAAGCGCCTGCGCCTGCGCCCAGCGGGTGGTGGTGTAGCCGGGATGGGCGTCGTGGACGATGCGCGCGGCCCGGACGCCGTAGAGGCGCTGCAGGTCGGCGGCCACCTGCTCGAACACCTTCACGCTGCGCGGCGTGCCCATGTCGCCGATATGCGGCGAGATCACCGCGCGGTCGTCCCAGGCCAGACAGACGGTGAGCTTGAGATGGCCGCCCACGGCCAGCACGGGTTCCGCGAGTGCGCATGGCAACTGCATCTCCAGCGGTGCGCAGCCGCGTCCCAGGCGCAGGGGCCGCGGCCGCCCGGCGATGGTGCGGAACACCGGATCATCGGCGGGCCGCACGATGGGCCGGTCGTGGTGCAGGAAGGCTTCGGCGATCGGCGCGAGCCGCGCCTGCGCCTCGATGTTGTCCGTCAGTACCGGCTCGCCGCTGAGATTGCCCGAGGTCATGACCAGCGGCGCCGCGAAGGCGCGGCACAGCAGATGGTGCAGCGGCGTGTAGGGCAGCAGCACGCCGATCTCGTCCAGGTCTGGCGCGATGCCGGCGGCGAGCACGCTCGGGGTGCGCCTGCGCGCCAGCACGATCGGCCGCATCGGACCGCACACCAGTTCCTGTTCGTCCGCGCGCAGTTCGACGCAGTGCGTCAGCGCATCGAGATCCGGAAACATTATCGCCAAGGGCTTCGCCGGCCGGGGCTTGCGTGCCCGCAGGCGTGCCACGGCCGCCGCGTCGCCGGCATCGCAGGCCAGGTGGTAGCCGCCCACGCCCTTCACGGCGACGATGTGTCCGGTACGCAGCGCGCGGATCGCGGCGGCCAGCGCTCCGGCGTTGTCCTCGACAGGCGTTTCGCCGCCGGCGAAGCTCAGCCGGGGGCCGCAGGCGGGGCAGGCGACCGGCTCGGCGTGGAAGCGACGGTCGAGCGGATCGCCGTATTCGCGCGCGCAGTCGGGGCACAGCGGGAAGCCCGCCATGGAGGTGTTGGGCCGGTCGTAGGGCAGCCGTTCGATCAGGGTGTAGCGCGGCCCGCACTGCGTGCAGTTGGTGAACGGATAGCCAAAGCGGCGATCCCGGGGGTCATCGACTTCGCGCAGACAGTCGGTGCAGGCGAAGTAATCCGGCGGGACATGGATGCACGGTTTCTCGGTCGCGGCGCTCTCGCGGATCTCGAAGGCGTTCAGGCCGCAGGGGGAGGTCTCGTACGTTGCGGCGATGCGTGGCTGCGCCAGCGGGGGCGCTTCCGAGATCAGCGCCGCCGCGAAGCGATCCAACAGATCTCTGCGCGCCTCCGCGAAGATTTCCACCTCGCCGAGGCGATTGCGCACCCAGCCGTTCACGCCCAGGGCATGTGCGAGACGATAGACGAAGGGCCGGAATCCCACGCCCTGCACCCGGCCGGCGAGCGTCCACTGGCGCGCTGCGATCGCGGACCGCTGGTCTGGCGGGTCGGTGGACACGTGCAGCATGGTGCGTTCGCGTGCTCATGAAACGGGAAACGCCTCCATAGTAAAGGAATGGCGTGCCGGGAGCAGCGCACGGCTTGATATGAGTCAAAGGCCGGAGGGAAAGGCCGGAGGCCGAGCCGCGTCGCGGACGCGGGATGCGCCCGCCGGGGTGTGACGTCCTGAGGTCACGCAATAAGGACGGAGGAACCCGGCGAGGGGTTCCTCCGCCCCGTCTCCTCGTTTTGCACCGTCCTAGACGGCCAGTTTGCCGTGCTGGCGGCGGCGCGCCACCGCGGCCAGGCCCGCGATACCCGACATCATCAGCCAGGCGGCTGCCGGGAGGGGCACGGGCGATACCGGCTCCTTGCCTCCGTTATTCAAGTCCTCTCGTGCGATGCCTTCGGGAAACTCCGGCGAAAAGACCACCACTTCGGTGCCATTGCCTTCACCTTCCTCGCTCGGCATGTGGACCTGGACGGTGATGGGCTCGCCGTTGATCTCCATGGCGATGAGATCGGCAATGGTCATCGTCGCCAGATCCGCGAACGAACCGCGTTCCGCAGCGATGGGATTCGCCTGCTCGGGAACTTTCTGATAGCCCTCGTCCGTTTCGAACAGGTTTACGGTCCTGGCATTCGCCGCGAGAGGCAGCGACAACAGCGTGACCAGGGAAAGGGTGTTAAGGACTTTGGATGCGTGCATGAGGATCTCCTCCTATGAGATGCGCGGATCGATCCATGGCATCGGACACCGCTGCATAGCGGCATCCATCGGCCTTCCGGGCCGCGCGATGACCGGATCTGATCGGGATTCCACGTGCCATTCCTATGGACGCCGACATCACGATCGGATCCAGGGTTTCCGATATGGACTACTGTCCGACGAATTCCGACATTCCGCAGATCGTGCTTGCGTCGGAACGGTGCGAACCATACAGCCGTGCAATCGATTCAGGCTGTGAAACAAGGCACAAAACGTCTGTGAATGACGCAATGCGTGAACAGCGTTTCAAATCGAGCGCGATGCGGATATTTCCGATTGCAATCGTTCGTGGATGACATGTCGAAAGCGACGGACGCTGTGTGGATACCAACTTGTATGCCGTGCTGTTGCTCATGAATCCGTTTGTGGATCACGGGATGAGTCTGCGCACAATGCCGCAAAGGCCGGTATTTCCAATGCTCGCATTGATGCATGCCGGCCGGCCTTGATGCGTCGCTGCGGGCCGTGTGCGGGCGGGCTGAAGCGGCGAGGTATCGGGCACGAAATGTGTGGTATCGTTCCGTCATCGAAAAACAACACGGGTTGCGTGTCATGTCGGACAGCTACGACGACATCCCCTACCAGAGCATTCCCTTCACGGACACGCAGCCGGAGAATCTCGCCGCGCTGGGCCGGCTGTTCGGGCTGGATACGCCGGATCCGTCGCGCGCGCGGGTGCTGGAGCTCGGCTGCGCCAGCGGCGGCAATCTGCTGCCGCTGGCGTTCTATCTTCCGGAGGGGCGTTATCTCGGGATCGAACTGTCGGCGCGGCAGGTGGAGGACGGGCGTCGACTGATCGCGGCACTGGGATTGGGCAATATCCGCATAGAGCGCGGCGACATCCTCGCGCTGGATGACTCGATCGGCGAGTTCGACTACATCGTCACCCACGGCGTGTATTCCTGGGTGCCGCCCGTGGTGCAGGCCCGCATCCTGGATATCTGTGCGCGGCATCTGGCGCCCCACGGCATCGCCTACGTCAGCTACAACACCTGGCCCGGGTGGCGCATGCGCGGCGTGCTGCGCGAGATGCTGCTGCGCTATACGCGCGATGCGGCGTCGCCCGGCGAACGCCTGGCGCGCGCCCAGAAGCTGCTGAAGGAGTTCCCCGCCGCGCTGGCGCACAGCGATGCCTTGCCCGCGCAGTATCTGCAGGGTGAGATCCGCCGGCTGCGCGAGTCGCATCCGAGCTACCTGTACCACGAGTATCTGGAGAGCTTCAATCAGCCGCAGTACGTCAGCGAGTTCATCGCGACGGCCGAGGGCCATGGCCTGCAGTACGTGTGCGATGCCGATCTCAAGAGCATGTTTCCGTCAGTGCTGGGCGCGGCTGCGGAGGCGTGGCTGGAGCAGTTCGACGAACTGGCCGAACAGGAGCAGTACCTGGATTTCCTGGTCAACCGTTCTTTCAGGCAGTCACTGCTGTGCCGCGCCGATGCGCCGCTCGGGCGCGAAATCGCGCTGGAGACGCTGGAGCGCCACGCGTTCTTCGCCGATCTCCGGCCGCCGGCACGGCCCGATCTGCGCAGCGACCGGGCGCAGGCGTTCACCACCGCGGACGACAAGCCCGTCGAGGTCAGTCATCCGCTCGCCAAGGCCGCGCTGCTGGAACTGGAGGCGTGCTACCCGGATGCACCGGGCTATGAAACGCTGTTCGCGCGGGCAGCGGCCCGTGTGCGGCAGGCGGGCAATGACCGGGCGGCAGCGGATGCCAACGGCCTGCTCACCGAACTGTTCCTGCTGTTCGCCCATCAGGCGGTCGGGATGACGCCGCTGGAGCGGGTCTTCCACAGGCGCGTCGATGCACATCCGCAGGCACACGGACTCGCGCGCGCCCAGGCCTCCGCCGGACTCGGCCACATCGCGACGGCACGCCATTCCAGCATCCTGCTGGATCCGTTCTCGACCCGGCTGCTGGAATGCCTCGACGGCACGCGCGACATTGCGCAACTGACCCGTCAGCTCACGGACGACATCCGTCAGGGGATCGTGGTACTGCCGGATCTAAAGCCGGCGACACCGGAACAGCTCCAGGCCCAGGTGCGCACCAACGTCGAGCGCTTCCTGCGGCTGTTCGCACGACAGGGGGTGTTGGTGGGGAGTGAGGAGTGAGGCGTAAAAGGCAAAACCCTTGTGGCCACGGAAGCACACGGAAAAACACGGAAAATGCTTGTGCTAAAAGAGGGCGGATCTGTGGAAACCATACGTGCCATCGGGGACAGACTTAAGTCTGTC
>JAJJPM010000026.1:0-25277 GCA_032907525.1 Gammaproteobacteria bacterium | reverse complement strand
CGCAGGCCCCGCGCCTTGCCTGGACGCCCGATCTGCGATTTTGAGATAGGTTCTACAAGCAAATGGTGCCGGGAGCGAGACTCGAACTCGCACAGTGTCGCCACCGGTGGATTTTGAGTCCACTGCGTCTACCAATTCCGCCATCCCGGCATGACAGCCGGCTGCGGCATACTGCCTCGACGGCCGGACAAGGCCGGTAGTATAAGCCATCCCGACGGATGGGCAAGCGCGCCTGTGATACCATGCCGCGCCATGCAGCGCAGTGATTTCTCCTTCGATCTCCCCGCCGAACTGATCGCCCAGGTGCCGCTTCCCGAGCGCGCGGCCAGCCGCCTGCTGCATCTGGACGCGGCCGGGGCGATCGCCGACCGGCGCTTCCGCGACCTGGCGGACCTGCTGCGCCCGGGAGACCTGCTGGTGCTGAACGACACGCGGGTGATCCCGGCGCGCCTGCTCGGGCGTAAGGCCAGCGGCGGGCGGGTCGAGGTGCTGGTGGAGCGCCTGCTCGGTCCCCACCGCGTGCTGGCCCAGGTGCGCGCCAGCAAGACGCCCCGGGATGGTGCGCGGCTGCATCTCGAAGGTCCGATCGAGGCGGCCGTGATCGGCAGGGAAGAGGAATTCTTCGTCCTGGAACTGCAGGGCGACGCGGACGTCCTGACGCTGCTGGAGCGTCATGGCCACATGCCGCTGCCACCCTATATCAGCCGTCCGGACGGCACCGCCGATCGCGAGCGCTACCAGACAGTGTTCGCCCGCGAGCCGGGCGCGGTGGCGGCACCGACGGCGGGACTGCACTTCGAGGCGGACTTTCTGGAGGCGCTCGCGGCCGCCGGCGTGGATATCGCCTACGTCACTTTGCACGTCGGCGCCGGAACGTTCCAGCCGTTGCGGGTGGATCGTCTCGAAGACCACCGCATGCATGCCGAGCGTGTCGATGTGGGCGCCGCCGCCTGCGCAAAGGTCGCGGCGGCCAGGGAACGCGGCGGGCGCGTCGTCGCCGTCGGCACGACGGTGGTGCGCAGCCTGGAGACCGCCGCCCGGTCCGGGCGACTGGAGCCCTTCGCCGGTGACACGCGCCTGTTCATCACGCCCGGATTCGAGTTCCGCGTGGTGGACGCGCTGATCACCAATTTTCATCTGCCGGAATCGACGCTGC
The DNA here is from genome assembly GCA_032907525.1 of Gammaproteobacteria bacterium. Lineage (GTDB taxonomy): Bacteria > Pseudomonadota > Gammaproteobacteria > Thiohalobacterales > Thiohalobacteraceae > JAHJQQ01. The sequence continues at coordinate 24,121 of JAJJPM010000026.1, read as the reverse complement.
TGATGCTGGTCTGCGCCTTCGGCGGCTACGAGCCGGTGATGCGCGCCTACCGGCATGCCGTCGAACAGCGCTACCGGTTCTTCAGTTATGGCGATGCGATGTTTGTTGAAAGGCAGGGGCTAGGGGCTAGGGACTAGGGCCGAGGGAAACCTTGGTTCCTTGTTCCTATACCTCGGCCCTAGGACCTAGGACCTAGAACCTGATTTTATGCAATTCCAAATTCACCATACGGACGGTCATGCGCGGTGCGGGAGATTGACGTTCCCGCGCGGCCCCGTCGATACCCCTGCATTCATGCCCGTGGGCACCTACGGAACGGTGAAGGCGATGACGCCGGAGGAGGTGGCGGCGACCGGTGCGCAGATCGTGCTGGGCAACACCTTCCATCTGATGCTGCGGCCGGGAGTGGAGGTGATGCGCGCCCATGGCGATCTGCACGACTTCATGCAGTGGCACGGCCCGATCCTGACGGACTCCGGGGGCTTCCAGGTATTCAGCCTGGGGGGGATGCGCAAGATCACCGAACAGGGCGTCGCCTTCCGTTCGCCGATCAACGGCTCCAAGGTGTTTCTCGGCCCGGAGGAGTCCATGGCGGTACAGCGCGCCCTGGGTTCGGACATCGTCATGATCTTCGACGAGTGCACGCCCTATCCGGCGACCGAGGCGCAGGCGCGCGCTTCCATGGAACTGTCGTTGCGCTGGGCGCGCCGTTCGAGGCAGGCCCATGACGCAGCCGACGAGAGGGGCAACGGCAACCCCTCGGCCCTGTTCGGCATCGTTCAGGGCGGTATGTACCCGGACCTCCGGGATGTCTCGCTGGCCGGCCTGACGGACATCGGCTTCGACGGCTATGCCATCGGCGGGCTGTCGGTGGGTGAGACCGAGGCCGAGCGCCTGCACATCCTCGACCACCTGATGCCGCGCATGCCTGCCAGCCGGCCGCGCTATCTCATGGGCGTGGGGCGTCCCGAGGACATCGTCGAGGCTGTGCGCCGCGGCGTGGACATGTTCGACTGTGTCCTGCCCACCCGCAACGCCCGCAACGGGCACCTGTTCACCCATGCCGGGGTGGTGAAGATCCGCAACAGCGTCCATCGTGCCGACACCGGCCCCCTCGACCCCGACTGCGACTGCTACACCTGCCGCCACTACAGCCGGGCCTACCTCTATCACCTGGACAAGTGCGGCGAGATCCTGGGCGCGCGCCTCAACACCATCCACAACCTGCACTACTACCAGACCCTGATGCGCGGCCTGCGGGCGGCTGTCGCCGCCGGATCCCTGGCGGATTTCGTGGCGGATTTCTACCGCAGGCGCGACCAGCCGGTGCCGCCTGTGCCATAATACCGGCCGCTTTGCCGGCGGGTCCGGGCGTCCGCGCGCCCGGCCGCGGGGCTTGAACCGATTTCGCGACTTATTCTCTAAGGAGCCGTTATGAGCTTTTTCATCTCCGAGGCCTGGGCGGCCGAAGCACCACAGGCGGCGGATCCGATCATGAGCTTCCTGCCCCTGATCCTGATCTTCGTGGTCTTCTATTTCCTGCTCATCCGGCCGCAGCAGAAGCGCGCCAAGGAGCACAAGGCCATGGTCGACGCGCTGAAGAAGGGCGACTGGGTGGTCACAAACGGCGGACTGCTGGGCCGGGTCGCCGACCTGGGCGAGAACTTCGTAAAGCTGGAGGTATCCGACGGGGTGGAGGTCAAGGTGCAGCGGCCGGCGGTCGCCGCGCTGATGCCCAAGGAGTCGGTCAAAGAACTCTAAGGAAGCTCCGATCAGTCGGCCATTCCCGTCATTGCGAGCGAAGCACGGCAATCTCGCACTGGGGAATCAGCCGTTGGGAGATTGCCGCGGCGCTGCGCGCCTCGCAATGACGGATTATTCAAAGGTTCCCTAAACATAAATGTAGGAGCGGCCTCCGGCCGCGAAAGAGTGTCGCCGGTTCACGGCCGGAGACCGCTCCCGCGGAACACCGCATGGGCTCTCGAGTGAGTTGAGGACTGGATCGGATGATCAATCAGTATCCATTGTGGAAGTACGTCCTGATCGTGGTCGTGCTGGTCGTGGGTGTCGTCTACGCATTGCCCAACCTGTACGGCGAGGACCCCGCCATCCAGGTGTCGGCGACACGCACGGAAAAGGTCGACGAGGCCATCCGCGGCCGGGTGCTGGACGCGCTGCGCGATGCGGGCATCACGCCCAAGGCGGACGAACTCGGCGACGACCGCCTGCTGGTGCGCTTCGACGACACCGAGGACCAGTTGCAGGCCGCCGACCGTGTCGAGAAGGCCCTGGGCGGTAAATTCGTGGTGGCGCTGAACCTCGCCAGCGCCGAGCCCGGCTGGCTGCAGTCGCTCAACGCCATTCCCATGTATCTCGGTCTCGATCTGCGCGGCGGCGTGCACTTCCTGATGGAGGTCGACATGGACGCCGCGGTGAAGCAGGCCGAGGAACGCTACGTCGGCGAGTTCCGCGACTTCCTGCGCAAGCGCGATGAACCCATCCGCTACATCAGCGTCGCCCGCGGCAGCAACGGCGTGGTCGCCCAGTTCCGCAGCGCCGCGGAGCGCGATCAGGCCCTGGCCGCGCTGGACGACGAGTACGGCGATCTGGAATTCAGCACCTCCGAGAGCGCCGACAAGTGGATGCTGACCGCGACCATCGGCGAGCAGCAGCGGCGCGAGATCCGCAACTTCGCGCTGCAGCAGAACATCACCACGCTGCGCAACCGCGTCAACGAGCTGGGCGTGGCCGAGCCCGTCATCCAGCAGCAGGGCGACAGCCGCGTGGTGGTGCAGCTGCCGGGCGTGCAGGACACGGCGCGCGCCAAGGAGATCCTGGGCGCGACCGCGACCCTGGAATTCCGCATGGTCGACGAGGGTCATGATCCCGCCGAGGCGGCCGCCACCGGCCGTATCCCGGCGGGCAGCGAGCTGTATCGGGAACGCAGCGGCAACCCCGTGCTGCTCGACCGGCGTGTCATCCTGACCGGCGACTACATCACCGATGCCGCCTCCGGCTTCGACCGCGACAGCGGCGGGGCGGCGGTGTTCATCACGCTGGACGGCAAGGGCGGCCGCCTCATGACCAACGCCACCAAGGACGCCATCGGCAGGCTGATGGCCGTGGTCTTCATCGAGAACAAGGTGGAGACCCGCGAGGTCGACGGCAAGCTGGTCAAGGACAAGCGCCAGGTCAAGGAGGTCATCAACATCGCACGTATCCGCGACCAGCTCGGCAACCGCTTCCAGATCACCGGGCTGGACAGCCCGCAGGAGGCCCGCGATCTGGCCCTGCTGCTGCGTGCCGGCGCCCTGGCCGCGCCCATCGAGATCATCGAGGAACGCACCGTCGGCCCGAGCCTCGGCCGCGACAACATCGAGCAGGGTTTCAAGTCGGTGGTCATCGGCATGGCGCTGGTGCTGGTGTTCATGACCGTCTACTACCGGCTGTTCGGCCTGGTCGCCAACGTCGCACTGCTGGCCAACGTGGTGCTGATCATCGCGCTGCTGTCGATGCTGCAGGCCACCCTGACCCTGCCGGGCATCGCCGGCATCGTGCTGACCATGGGCATGGCGGTGGATGCGAACGTGCTCATCAACGAACGCATCCGCGAGGAGCTGCGCAACGGCAACAGTCCGCAGGCGGCGATCCATGCCGGCTACGAAAAGGCCTTCGGCACCATCGCCGATGCGAACATCACCACGCTGATCGCCGCGCTGGTGCTGTTCAGCTTCGGCACGGGACCGGTGAAGGGCTTCGCCGTGGTGCTCTCGCTGGGCATCGTGACCTCGATGTTCACGGCCATCATGGTCACCCGCGCCATCGTCAATCTCGTCTACGGCGGCCGCCGCGTCAGCCGTCTGTCGATCTAGCCCGGAGACGCCCGTCATGGAATTCTTCAAGACCAACAGTACGATCGATTTCATGGGCAAGCGCAGGCTGGCCGTGGTGCTGTCGATCGTCGTCACGCTCGTCTGCCTGGGCTCGATCTTCGTCCGTGGCTTCAATTTCGGTATCGACTTCACCGGCGGCACACTGATCGAGGTGGCCTACCCGGAGGCCGCCGACCTCAATGCCGTGCGCACGGCATTGGCCGGGGATTTCGCGGACGCCCAGGTGCAGCACTTCGGCAGCGCCCGCGACGTGCTGATCCGGATCGCGCCGCGCCCCGAGGAGAGCAGCGCGGTCCTGAGCGAGCGCGTGCTCCAGGCGCTGCGGCAGGGCAATTCCGGCGTCGAGATGCGGCGGGTGGAGTTCGTCGGGCCGCAGGTGGGCGAGGAGCTCATCGAGAAGGGCGGCCTGGCGATCACCTTCGCCCTGATCGGCATCCTGATCTACGTCGCGCTGCGCTTCGAATACCGCTTCGCGGTGGGCGCCATCGTGGCGACCCTGCACGACGTCATCGTGACCGTCGGCATCTTCAGTCTGTTCCGCCTGGAGTTCGACCTGACCGTGCTGGCGGCGGTGCTGGCGGTTATCGGCTATTCGCTGAACGACACCATCGTGGTGTTCGACCGCATCCGCGAGAACTTCCGGCGCATGCGCAAGGGCAGTCCGATGGAGATCATGAACACCGCGGTCAACGAGACTCTGTCGCGCACCATCATGACCTCGGGCACGACCCTGCTGGTGGTACTCGCCATGCTGTATTTCGGCGGCAAGGTGATCCACGGCTTCTCGCTGGCGCTGGTGATCGGCATTCTGGTCGGCACCTATTCGTCCATCTACATCGCGAGCGCCACGGTGCTGGGGTTGGGCCTGAGCAAGAGCGATCTTATGCCGGTCGCCAAGGAAGGGGTCGGGGGGGACGAACGTCCGTAGCATCCGCGCCGGCCACGAACCCAGGAACATGCGCCGAAGGCCGACGAGGGAGAGCCCCTGAGGTTCTTTCCCTCGTCGGCCTTCGGCGCTTTCGTTTCCGATGTCCTTGAAACCCCTCTCAGAGCGCGCTCCGTGGGGCGTCGGATCAACGTGCCTTGCGCACTTCGTCGAAGGGGTCCGGTTCGTCCACGCTGGGCAGTATCCTGCTGCACAGCCGGCTGGGATTCTCGTCGCAGCTCTCCGGGTCGGCGTTGCGGATGGTCAGGGCGGCCCAGACCGCCGCGATGCCCCATAGCCCGAATCCCAGCACGACGGTCTGCCAGCCCGTGCCTTCGGCCGGCCCGCCCCAGAGGGCGCCGTACAGGATGCTGACGATGCCGGTCAGCCAGAACACGCCGATGGGCGCGGCACAGCAACCGGCGCAGCCGTATCGGCAGGCTGCAAAGGGGGGAGTCAGGAGGGTGAGCAGAGTTTTCATGTTATACACCGGCCTCTCGTTGGGGTGGGCGGTCGTTGTCCGGTGGACCGGACTTGGACCGTGTATAACACAATTGTCATGACAGGGAAATCGAACCGATCCGCAGGAAATCGGCGCCCATTGTGGTGCAGGCATCGTGCCAACCCGTTGAACGATCAGGCTGCCGGGGCAGCGGGTGGAGACGGCGGCTCAGCCGCCCTGTGCGCGTTTGCGGGGCGTGCGGACATCGGGGAAGCGCAACAGCTGCGCCGCGGGCGCGGACGACGGGTGCGCCGGAACGGTCGGCGATTCGGGGATCGGGCGTTCGATACTCAGAATTTCGAAGCAGCCCGGCTCGAAGCGATAGACGTCCAGGCTGACCAGCTCCTCCAGTCCGTCCAGGACGTCGCGCATGGACAGTTCCAGGCTGAGCTTGCGGCGGGCGGCGGGGGTGAGGCGCGTCAGGTCCATCGGAATTCCCAGGCTTTTCGGTGGCACCGCTGCAGCCGGCGCGGACCAAACGGGTGATGCCGAATATGTCGGGTTCGATCTGGAGAACTTGAGGTACGGAGCGGCTCCGGGGCAGGGGCCCGGCGACGCTTCAGCCGTGCAGGTCGGGTGTCAGATGAGGCCGTATCGCTTTGATCAGTGCCGCGAATATCTTGGCGTTGCCGGCGACGATGTTGCCGTTCCTGATGAACGTCGGTCCGCCGGTGAAATCACCGACGATGCCGCCCGCCTCCTGGATCAGCAGCGCGCCGGCGGCGAGGTCCCAGGGACGCAGCCCGATCTCCCAGAAACCGTCGAGCCGGCCCGCGGCCACATAGGCGAGATCCAGCGCCGCCGAGCCGGGCCGGCGCACCCCGGCCGTTTCCTGGATGAGGTCCTTGAACATGCCCAGGTAGGCATCCAGGTGCTGGTGATCCTTGTAGGGGAAACCGGTGCCGAGCAGCGCGCCGGTCAGGCTGGTGCGCGAGCTCACGCGCAGCCGGCGGTTGTTGAGCATGGCGCCCGCGCCGCGGGTGGCCGTGAACATCTCCTGGCGCAGCGGATCGTAGACCACGCCCTGTTCCAGGCGGCCTTTGTGCAGGAGGGCGATGGAGACCGCGAACTGGGGGAATCCGTGCAGGAAGTTCGTGGTGCCGTCGAGCGGATCGATGACCCACTGGAAATCGTCACCGGGATGGCTGCCGCTTTCCTCGGCCAGGATGGAATGCTTCGGATAGGCCTTGCGCAACACGCGGATGATGGCATCCTCGGCCTGACGGTCGACCTCGGACACGAAATCGTTGCGGTCCTTGCTGGTCACCGACAGCTGATCGAGTCGATCCAGGTGCCGCACAATGAGGTCGCCCGCAGCGCGCGCGGCGCGCGTGGCAATGTTGAGCATCGGGTGCATGGCCGGAATCCGGGGGGTGTCTCTACATCGGCGGGCAAGGATACCAGAGTTCGCCCCTCGCTGCCGGAAAAACTCGGGCAGCGCGGCCGAGTCTACCCCGGTCGGGTCTGCATGCGGCCGATCGCCTGTCCCATCTGCAGCGCCCGGCCCGCGGTGAGCCGGTCGTCCCAGCGGACACGGTTCTCGCCGAACAGCAGGATCACCGTCGAGCCCATGTTGAAGCGTCCCATCTCCGCGCCGCGCGCCAGTTGGATGGCGGGCGTGGCGGCCGTGAACGACTGCCGGCGGACGCTGTAGCCGTGCGGCGGCGTGACGACACCGGCCCAGACGGTCTCGATGCAGGCGACGAACAACGCGCCCACCAGCACCATCGCCATGGGGCCGGCATCGGTATCGAACAGCGCCACCAGGCGCTCGTTGCGGGCGAACACCCGCGGTACCCGCCGCACCGTGTGCGGCGCGACGCTGAACAGCCGGCCGGGAACGTACACCGTCTCTGTCAGCGTGCCGGCCAGCGGCATGTGGATGCGGTGATAGTCGCGCGGCGACAGATAGAGCGTGGCGAAGGAACCGTCGCGGAACGGCGCGGCCAGATCGGCATCGCCGCCCAGCAGTTCCAGCAGGCTGTAATCGCGGCCCTTGGCCTGGAAGATCCGGTCGGCGTCGATGCGGCCGGCCTGGCTGACGCGGCCGTCCACCGGCGAGACGATCGCATCCGGCGCGCCGTCGACGGGGCGCGCGCCGGGCTGCAGCGCGCGCGTGAAGAAGGCGTTGAAGCTGCGGTAGTCGCGCGGGTCGGTGTGTTCCGCGTCGGCCAGGCTGATGTCGAAGTGGCGGCGGAAGGTGTCGATCAGCAGTTGCTTCCACCCGCGCCGTTCGACACGGGTCGCGGCCAGCACGATCCGTGACAGGGCGTGATGCGGCAGCAGGTACTGCGGCCAGACATACAGATAATCGCTGACGGCAGCGCGGTCATCGGAGGACATGCAGGGCGGGCCGCGTCAGTGATGCATGTGGTGGCTGTGGTCCATCGCAGGCTCGCCGTCACGGCGTACCTCGGCGTGGATTTCCTGCGTCTCGCCGCCGTCCAGCCGCAGCTCGATCACCACATGATCACCCTGCGCCAGCGGTCCTTTCGGGGAGATCAGCATGAGGTGCAGGCCGCCGGGTTCCAGCAGCAGAGTGGCGCCGGCCTCCACGGCCAGTTCCGGCTGGGGAATCATGCGCGCCATGCCGTCGACGATCTCGGTGCGGTGGATCTCGACGCGCTCGCAGCACGTGCTGGCGGCGCCGGTGATCGTCCGCGGCTGGCCGGCGGGATTGGTGATCTGCATGTAGGCGGCCAGCACCTGCGCGGTCGGCGGGGCCTCGCGTACCCAGGCGTCGTCGACGGTGAGCGGATCGGCCTGCGCGATGGCGGCGTGGCACAGGATGGCGAAGGTGAACGGCAGCAGGGTGCGGAGTTTCATTGCAGAGCCTCGTAGTGGCGGGTCAGCTGCTGGTAATCGCGGGCGATGACGCGCGGGTCCAGCGGGGCGGAAAACAGGGCGTGGAAGCGCGCCTGGGGATCGATCAGCAGCACCGAGGCGCTGTGGTCCACGAGATAGCCGTCGGGACTGTCGGTATCCACCTTCATGTGCATGATGCCGAGCTGCCGGGTGAAGGCGTCGATGGCCGGCCGCGTCCCGGTCACGCCGAGGAACGCCTTGTTGAAATACGGCACGAACCGGCCCAGCTGTTCGGGCGTGTCGCGCTCGGGATCGACGGAGACGAAGGCGAACTGGGCCGCCGGCGGCGGTTCCTCGAGTTCTGCCATGCGCCGCGCCGCGGCATTGAGTGTCGTCATGGTGGTCGGGCACACGTCTGGACAATGGGTGTAGCCGAAGAACAGGAAGGTCCATTGCCCGCGCAGGCGGTCCAGATCGAACGGCCGGCCGTGGTGGTCGACCAGGTCGAAGGCCTGCAGCGGGCGCGGGTCGTCCAGGCGGGTCGTCCCCGGGGCGAGCGGCGGCGGTGGCGGCGCCTGCCGCACCTGCAGTGCCAGCCACAGGCCCGCGGCCAAAGCGGCGGCGCCCAGGAGCCACACGGCCAGCCCCTTGCCCTGTTGTCTGTGTGCAGTGCTGCGCATGGCGCGGGATTATCCCACAGCCGGCCGGTCCGGCCTATCCCGCCATTTCCCGCGGTGTGCCATGGCATATGGCGGATACCGTTCATGGGGGCGGGAATCCGTTATGATCCTGGTATGATACCGGGCTCGACGGGCGGCGGGCCCGGCGCGGAGACAGTGTCGATGGAGAATCCGGATTCCGTATTGCAGGTGCTGGGCACCGTGCGCGATTTCATCCGCTGGGGCGCGAGCCGCTTCAACGAGCACGAACTCGCCTTCGGCCACGGTACCGACAACGCCGTCGACGAGGCGGCGATCCTGGTGATGCACGCCCTACATCTGCCGACGGACCTGCCCGGCGCCTACCTGGACGCGACCCTGACCCTGGAGGAACGCCACGCCGTGGTCGACCTGCTGCGCACGCGCTTCAAGGAACGGATTCCGGCAGCCTATCTGATCGGCGAGGCCTGGTTCGCCGGATTGCCCTTCTACGTGGACGATCGCGTGCTGATCCCGCGCTCGCCCATCGCGGAGCTGATCGAGGCGCAGTTTTCGCCCTGGATCGAGGCGGAACGGGTGGTGTCCATCCTCGATCTGTGCACCGGCAGCGGCTGCATCGCCATCGCCTGTGCGCACTATTTCGAGGCTGCCCGGGTCGACGGCGCGGATCTGTCCGTGGATGCGCTGGAGGTGGCCCGGCGCAATGTCGACCGGCACCATCTGGCGGACCGGGTCGAGCTGATCCGATCCGATCTGTTCGCCGCGCTGGACGGGCGCCGCTACGACATCATCGTCAGCAATCCGCCCTATGTGGACGCGGCGGACATGGCGGCACTGCCGCTGGAGTACCGCCACGAGCCGGTTCTCGGACTGGCCGGCGGGGAGGACGGCCTGCATTTCGCGCTGCGCATCCTGCAGACCGCCGGTGCCCATCTGAACCCCGGCGGCATCCTGGTGGTCGAAGTCGGCAACAGCGCGCCGGCGCTGGTCGAACGCCTCCCGCAGGTCCCCTTCGTGTGGCTGGAATTCGCCCGCGGCGGCGACGGCGTGCTGCTGCTGGCGGCCGAACAGCTGGCCGAGCACCAGGCCGATTTCGATGCCGCCTTGACAGGTTATTGAATAACGCGCTGTGGGGTGCGTTTTTCAACAGCCTGTCAGCGCAACAGCACTCAGGAGCAGTAATATGGATCACCGTCCCAAGACCCCGGAACAGTATGTGAACCTGATCGATCAGGCTCTGTTCGAGATCGACGACCTGCGCGCCGCCGCCGAATACGACATGGAGTCCATGGGCGACGTCCTGGATTTCCTCGACCAGCTCGAGCGCGACGTGCATGCGCTCAAGCAGTCCATGATCGAGGGCCGCTATCAGTTCGGCAAGACCGACCTGCCGTTCATGCGCATCGTCGAGGAGCAGAGCGACCGGGTGCTGCCTTTCAAGTACCTGTTGCGCATGATCAATGCCACGCACAGACTGGGGTTGGACGTCGAGCCGGAGTGAGCCGGACGGCTTGATATAAGTCATCGCTCCGTCCACCGGCCGTTCCCTATGATTGGGCACAACCACCGACGAGGCCCGCATGCACCAGACACTCGAATTCGATCCGGACCTGATACGGCGCTATGACGCCAGTGGTCCGCGCTACACCTCCTATCCGACCGCGGTGCAGTTCACCGAGGCCTTCGGCGAGGCCCGCTACCGCGAGCTGGCGCGGGCGAGCAATGCGGGCGGGGCGCCGCTGTCGCTGTATTTCCACATTCCCTTCTGCGACACGGTGTGCTTCTACTGTGCCTGCAACAAGATCATCACCAAGAACCGCAAGCGCGCCGTTCCCTATCTGGATCAGCTGTTCCGCGAGATCGCGCTGCAGGGGGCGCTGTTCGACCGCAGCCGTCCGGTGGACCAGCTGCACTGGGGTGGCGGTACGCCGACGTTCATCAGCCATCAGCAGATGCGCGACCTGATGCGCGTCACCGGCGAGCACTTTCAGCTGCGCGGCGACGACAGCGGCGAATACTCCATCGAAGTGGATCCGCGCGAGGCCGATGCGGAGACCGTCGCGGTGCTGCGCGAGCTGGGTTTCAACCGCCTGAGCCTGGGCGTGCAGGATTTCGACGCGCGCGTGCAGAAGGCCGTCAACCGCATCCAGTCCGAGGAGGAGACCTGGGCGGTGATGGACGCGGCGCGCCGCGAGGGCTTCAAATCGGTCAGCGTGGATCTGATCTACGGCCTGCCGCTGCAGACGCTGGACAGCTTCGCCGTGACCATCGACAAGGTCATCGCGGCCGGGCCGGACCGGCTGTCGGTGTTCAACTACGCCCACCTGCCGCAGCTGTTCAAGACCCAGCGTCAGATCGATGCGGCGCAGCTGCCGAGTCCCGAGGAAAAGCTCGAGATCCTCGGGCTCACCATCGAGAAGCTCACCGCGGCGGGTTATCTGTACATCGGCATGGATCACTTCGCGCGCCCGGACGACGAGCTGGCGGTGGCGCAGCGCGAGGGCACGCTGTACCGGAACTTCCAGGGCTATTCGACCCATTCCGGCTGCGATCTGGTCGCCATGGGCGCGACCGCGATCAGCATGGTCGGCAACAGCTACAGCCAGAACCTGAAGTCGCTGGAGGACTACGCGGCGCGTATCGACGCCGGATCGCTGCCGGTGTTCCGCGGTGTGGAGCTGAACGCCGACGATCTGCTGCGGCGCGAGGTCATCACCCGGCTGATCTGCAATTTCGAGCTGGACTACGCCGCCATCGGCCGCCGCTTCGGCATCGAGTTCGAAAGCTACTTCCAATCCGAGCTGGCGGCGCTGCAGGCCATGGAGGACGACGGTCTGCTGGAACGGCACAGCGACGGGCTGCGGGTGCTGCCGCGCGGGCGGCTGCTGATCCGCAACATCTGCATGCAGTTCGACCGCTATCTCAAGACCGGCCGCGAGCAGCGCTTCTCCAAGGTCATCTGACGCCGGTCAGGCGCGCCGGCGACGCGGCCCCGATGGGCGCGTTTTGGGTGGCGACGGCGCCGGGTGAACCGGCTACAATAGCCGCCATGTCAGGAAACAGCTTCGGCAAACTCTTCACCGTCACGTCCTTCGGCGAGAGCCATGGCCCGGCCATCGGCTGCATCGTCGACGGCTGCCCACCCGGACTGGAACTGAGCGAAGCGGATCTGCAGCACGACCTCGACCGGCGCAAGCCGGGCAAGAGCCGGCACACCACCCAGCGCCGCGAGGATGACGCGGTGCAGATCCTGTCCGGCGTGTTCGAGGGACGCACCACGGGGTCGCCCATCGGTCTGATCGTCCACAACACCGATCAGCGCTCCAAGGACTACTCCAACATCCTCGACCGCTTCCGGCCGGGGCACGCGGACTACACCTACCAGCAGAAATACGGCTTCCGCGATTACCGCGGCGGCGGGCGTTCGTCGGCGCGCGAGACCGCCATGCGCGTCGCCGCCGGCGCCATCGCCAAGAAGTATCTGCGCGAGCGCCATGGCATCCGCATCCGCGGCTACCTGTCGCAACTCGGCCCCAACCGGCCGCGTGCCTTCGACTGGTCGGTGGTCGAGGACAATCCGTTCTTCTGGCCGGATGCCGCCATGGTGTCCGACCTGGAGGCCTACATGGATGCCTTGCGCAAATCGGGCGATTCCATCGGCGCGCGCGTCACGGTGGTGGCGGACGGCGTGCCGCCCGGCCTGGGCGAACCCGTCTTCGACCGCCTCGATGCCGAGCTCGCCCACGCGCTGATGAGCATCAATGCGGTCAAGGGCGTGGAGATCGGCGCCGGCTTCGCCTGCGTGGAACAGAAGGGCACCGAGCACCGCGACGAGATCACGCCGCAGGGCTTCCTGAGCAACAACGCCGGCGGCATTCTCGGCGGTATCTCCTCCGGCCAGGACATCGTCGCCAGCATCGCGCTCAAGCCGACCTCCAGCATCCGTCTGCCGGGGCGTTCCGTGAACCTCGACGGCGAGCCGGTGGAGGTCGTCACCCATGGCCGCCACGATCCCTGTGTCGGCATCCGCGCCACGCCGATCGCCGAGGCGATGGTGGCCCTGGTGCTGATGGACCATCTGCTGCGCCATCGCGCGCAGAATCCGGACGTGAAGTCCCGGACGCCGATCATTCCGGCCGCGGCGGACTGATCCCGGCCGGCCGCGGCCGCGCATCGTTCATGTACTGATAGAATCCTCGCGGCGGCAGCCGGCCGCATCGGACCCGTGTCTTCGTCGTGACTCAACCGCGTTTCCTCTATTGGCGCCTGTCAGGCTTCTACCTGTTCTATTTCGCGACGCTGGGAGCGCTGGTGCCGTACTGGAGCCTGTATCTCAGGGGCGAGGGTTTCGCCGCGGCCGAGATCGGCGAACTGGTCGCGATCCTCATGGCCACACGCCTGGTCGCACCCGCCATCTGGGGCTGGCTCGCCGACTACAGCGGGCGGCGGATTCTGATCATCCGGATCGCATCGCTGCTGGCCGCGCTGATCTTCGCCGGCGTGCTGGCCGGCAGCGGTTATCTGTGGCTGGCACTGGTCATGATCGGTTTCAGCTTCTTCTGGAATGCCGCACTGCCGCAGTTCGAGGCGATCACGCTGTCGCACCTGGGCGCCTCCAGCCATCGCTACAGCCGTATCCGTCTGTGGGGATCCATCGGCTTCATTCTCTCGGTGGCGGGGCTGGGGCCGCTGCTGGATGTCTACGGGCCGGGTCTACTGCCCTACATACTGCTGCTGCTGCTCGGCGGGATCTGGGCGGCGAGCCTGACGGTCCCCGACCATCCGGGGCAGGCGCTGTCCGAGCCGCATGCGCCCCTGCGGCAGGTGCTGCGCCGCCCCGAAGTCGTCGCCTTGCTGCTCGTCTGCTTTCTGATGCAGGCCAGCCACGGGCCGTATTACACCTTCTTCACGCTCTATCTGGAGGACTATGGCTACAGCCGCTCCGGCATAGGCCAGCTCTGGGCGCTCGGGGTGATCGCCGAGATCGGCGTGTTCCTGATGATGCACCGCTGGCTGCCGCGCTTCGGCGCGCGCCGGCTGCTGATCGCCAGCCTCGCGCTGACGACGTTGCGCTGGCTGCTCATCGCGGGTTTCGGCGATCATCTGCCCATCATCCTCGGCGCGCAGCTGCTGCATGCCGCCAGCTTCGGCGTCCACCACGCCGTCGCCATCCATCTCGTCCATCAGTTCTTCGTCGGCCGCAACCAGGGGCGCGGTCAGGCGCTCTACAGCAGCTTCAGTTTCGGCGCGGGCGGCGCGCTGGGGAGCCTGGTCGCGGGTTATCTCTGGAGCGGCGTCGGCGCGGAGTGGACCTACGTCGCTGCAGCGGCCGTCAGCGGTCTCGCCTGGATGGTGGCCTGGAAGGGGTTGAAGCCCTCCGGATTCGGTTGAGGTGCGCCGCACGCCGGCGGTGCCTCGACCGCCCTCGGCCCTCACGCCCTATGGGCTATGGGCCGGTGGCACCGGAGGCGGGCAGCGACTCCAGCATGGCCCGGGCAGCGTTCGACAGCGTGCGCTCCCGGTGCCGGACGGTGCCGAGGGTGCGGTGCAGCTGCAGGCCACGCATGGGCAGCACATGCAGCTGCCGGTCGACCATGGTCTGCGGCAGCAGACTCCAGCCCAGCCCCACCGATACCAGCATCTTGATCGTCTCCAGATAGTTGGTGGACAACGAGCTGCGCAGTTCGATGCCCAGGTCATGGAAGGCGCGTTCGGCAATCTGCCGGGTATAGGTCGAACTGGCGGGAAGGATCGCCGGGTGGCCGGCGAGATCGGCGATCTGCAGGCGGCGGCGCTGCGCCAGAGGATGATCCGGCGCGCAGACCACGACCAGCGGGTCGTCCCAGACCGGCTGCATGTCCAGGCCGGCGCGCGGCTCCGGCGGCAGCGTGACCACGGCGAGCTCCAGGTCGCCGGTCTCCACCGCGTGACAGGCCGCCTCCGAGTCCATGAAATGCAGGTCCAGCGTGACCTCCGGATAGCGGGCGGCGAAGGCGCGGAGCGTGGGCGGCAGCCGGTGGAGACCGATGTGATGGCTGGTGCCCAGGCGCAGTGTGCCGCCGACGGTGCCGCTCAGATCGGACAGGGCGCGATGGCTGTCGTCCAGTTCGGAGAGGATGCGCCGCGCCCGCGGCAGCAGCGCCCGGCCCGCCTCGGTGAGGTCCACCGCGCGGCCGATGCGGTCGAACAGCCGGGCCCTGAATGCCTCCTCCAGTGCGGCGATACGCTTGCTGACCGCCGGCTGGGTCAGGTGCAGCTGCGCCGCGGCGGCGGAGAACGAGCGGGTCTCGGCGACTTCGACGAAGGCGCGCAGATTGGCGATGTCCATCGTGGCGGGCTCCCGAGGCGATTCCAATTGGTTATATATAACATGAAAAATATGAATTTGAGTTATCTTCTCGGCCGACCTACCATCGGTTGTCCGAGTGGGAGAGACAGACATGGCCGGTAAGACCCTCTACGACAAACTCTGGGATGCGCACGTGGTCCGCAGCGATGCCGACGGCACCACCCTGCTGTATATCGATCGCCATCTGGTGCACGAGGTCACCTCGCCGCAGGCCTTCGAGGGTCTGCGCCTGGCGGGCCGCACGCCCTGGCGGGCGAATTCCGTGCTCGCAGTGCCGGACCACAACGTGCCGACCACCGCGCGCGACGCCGGCATCGCCGATCCGGTCTCGCGGGTGCAGGTCGAGACCCTGGACGCCAACTGCGCCGCGTTCGGCATCACCGAATTCAGGATGAACGATCTGCGCCAGGGCATCGTCCACGTGATCGGGCCGGAGCAGGGCGCGACCCTGCCGGGCATGACCGTGGTGTGCGGCGACTCGCACACCTCCACGCACGGTGCGTTCGGCGCGCTGGCCTTCGGTATCGGCACCTCCGAGGTCGAGCACGTGCTGGCCACGCAATGCCTGATCCAGAAGAAGGCGAAGAATTTCCTGGTGCGCGTCGACGGTCCGCTGTCCGCGGGCGTGACCGCCAAGGACATCGTGCTCGCGATCATCGGCCGCATCGGCACCGCCGGCGGTACCGGCTACACGCTGGAGTTCGCCGGCGAGGCGATCCGCGCACTGTCGATGGAAGGGCGCATGACGATCTGCAATATGGCCATCGAGGCCGGTGCGCGCGCCGGATTGATCGGCGTCGACGAGACGACGATCGAATACGTCCAGGGCCGTCCCTACGCGCCGAAAGGCGATCTCTGGGATCGCGCCGTCACCGCCTGGTTCGACCTGCACTCCGACGCCGACGCCGTGTTCGACAAGACCGTGGTGCTCAACGCCGCCGACATCGTGCCGCAGGTGACCTGGGGCACCTCGCCGGAGATGGTCGTCGGCGTCGACGCCGTGGTGCCGGATCCGGCCGCCGAGGCGGATCAGGTCAAGGCCAACGGCATGCGCCGCGCGCTGGAGTACATGGACCTGAGGCCGGGCACGCCGATCCGCGACATCCGTCTCGACAAGGTGTTCATCGGCTCGTGCACCAATTCGCGCATCGAGGATCTGCGCGCGGCGGCCGCGGCGATCCGTGGCGGCAAGGTCGCGGCCAACATCAGGCAGGCGCTGGTGGTGCCCGGTTCCGGTCTGGTCAAGCAGCAGGCCGAGGCCGAGGGTCTGGACAAGGTGTTCAAGGCCGCCGGCTTCGAGTGGCGCGAGCCGGGCTGCTCGATGTGTCTGGCCATGAACGCCGACCGCCTCGAACCCGGCGAACGCTGCGCCTCGACCTCGAACCGCAACTTCGAGGGCCGGCAGGGGCAGGGCGGCCGCACCCACCTGGTCAGCCCGGCCATGGCCGCCGCGGCGGCGATCGCGGGTCATTTCGTCGACGTGCGCCAACTGTAAGGAGCAGCTCAATGGAAAAATTCACGACCTTGCAGGCGCTGGTGGTGCCGCTGGATCGGCCGAACGTCGATACCGACGCGATCATCCCCAAGCAGTTCCTGAAATCGATCCGCCGCTCGGGCTTCGGGCCGAACCTGTTCGACGAATGGCGTTACCTCGATCACGGCGAGCCGGATCAGGACAACAGCGGGCGGCCGCTGAATCCGGATTTCGCGCTCAACCAGCCGCGCTACCAGGGCGCGCGTATCCTGCTCGGGCGCGAGAACTTCGGCTGCGGCTCGTCGCGCGAACACGCGGTGTGGGCCTTGGAGGATTACGGCTTCCGCGTGGTGATCGCGCCGAGCTTCGCCGACATCTTCTTCAACAACTGCTTCAAGAACGGTGTGCTGCCCATCGTGCTCGACGCAGCCGAGATCGATGCGTTGTTCAAGGCCGTGGAGGCGACGCCGGGCTATCGGTTGACGGTCGATCTGCAGGCGCAGACCGTGACGACGCCGGATGGTAAAGTGCTGTGCTTCGAGGTCGATCCCTTCCGCAAACATTGCCTCCTGGAAGGACTCGACGACATCGGCCTGACGCTGCAGCACGCCGACGAGATCCGCGCCTACGAGGAGCGCCGCCGCGCCGAGGCGCCGTGGCTGTTCGGTTGATGTGTAAAAACCCAAACTTTTACCGCGAAGGACGCGAAGGCGCGCGAAGGAAAAGATATACAGTCACGGAAAACAGGGAAAGCACGGAAATGAATAATGCCGGTTGGCAGCAGGCCCGTAGGCCGGGTTCAGCGGCGAAACCGCGCACCCGGCATCGCTGCGCCGGGCGCCTTTGTCATTCGTATCGTCCGTGTTTTCCGCGGCAAAGATGTTTTCGCTTTTCCTTTGCGCACCTTCGCGTCCTTTGCGGTAAAAATTAATTTCTGGATGACAAGCATGACGAAAAAAATCCTGGTACTCCCCGGCGACGGCATCGGTCCCGAGATCGTCGCCGAGGCGATGAAGGTCCTCGACCATCTGCGCAAAGACGGCGGGTTCGACGTCGAGATCGAGCACGGCCTGGTCGGCGGCGCCTCCTATGACGCGCACGGCGAGCCGCTGACGCAGGAGACCCTGGAACGGGCCAAGGCCGCGGATGCGGTGCTGCTTGGCGCGGTCGGCGGCCATAAATGGGAAGCGCTGCCGATCGCGGTCCGCCCGGAAAAGGGTCTGCTCGGCCTGCGCGCCGGCATGGGGCTGTTCGCCAACCTGCGCCCGGCCATCCTGTACCCGCAGTTGGCCGACGCCTCGACGCTGAAGCCCGAGGTCGTCGCCGGTCTGGATATCATGATCGTGCGCGAGCTGACCGGCGGGATGTACTTCGGCCAGCCGCGCGGCGTGCGCCAGCTCGATGGCGGCGAGCGCCAGGGATTCAACACCCTGGTCTACACCGAGTCGGAGATCCGGCGCATCGGCCGGGTCGCCTTCGAGATCGCCGCCAGGCGCGGCGGCCGGGTGTGCTCCATCGACAAGGCCAATGTTCTGGAATGCACCGAGCTGTGGCGCGAGGTCATGATCGATCTGGCCAGGGAATACCCGGCCATCCAGCTGTCGCACATGTACGTCGACAATGCCGCGATGCAGCTGGTGCGCAATCCCAAGCAATTCGACGTGCTGGTGACGGAAAACATGTTCGGGGATATCCTCTCCGACGAAGCAGCCATGCTGACCGGCTCCATCGGCATGCTGCCCTCGGCCTCGCTGAACGAGAAGGGACAGGGTATGTACGAACCCATCCACGGCTCCGCACCGGACATCGCCGGTCAGGGCGTGGCGAATCCCCTGGCGACCATCCTGTCGGTGGCGATGCTGCTGCGCTACAGTCTGGAACGCGCGGACCTGGCCGAGCGCATCGAGGCGGCGGTGGGCCGGGTGCTGGATCAGGGCCTGCGCACGGCGGACATCATGTCCCCCGGCATGCAGCAGGTCGGCACGGCGGCGATGGGCGATGCGGTGGTCGCGGCACTGGACTGAGCATGAGGAATTCATAGCCACGAAACCCACGAAATCCACGAAACGGGGAAATGGATCAAACCCCTTATACGCTTTCGTGGATTTCGTGGGTTTCGTGGCGGATTTGGGTTTTGATTTTATCTTCTGAGGTCTGAGCGGACATGAGCAAGAGGTACGATGTGGCGGTGGTGGGTGCGACGGGCGCGGTCGGCGAGACCATGCTGGAGATCCTCGCGGAGCGCAAATTCCCGGTCGGCGAGGTCTATGCCGTGGCCAGCAGCCGCTCGGCCGGCAGCCGGGTGAAGTTCGGCGACCGTTCGCTGGTGGTGCAGGATCTGGCCGAGTTCGACTTCTCCAAGGTGCAGATCGGCCTGTTCTCGCCGGGCGCCTCGGTGTCGGCGGTGTACGCGCCAAAGGCGGCGGCGGCCGGCTGCGTGGTGATCGACAACACCTCGCAGTTCCGCTACGACGCCGACATCCCGCTGGTCGTGCCCGAGGTCAACCCGCAGGCCATCGCGCTGTACAAGAACCGCGGCATCATCGCCAATCCGAACTGCTCGACCATCCAGATGCTGGTGGCGCTGAAGCCCATCTACGACGCCGTCGGCATCACCCGCATCAACGTCTGCACCTATCAGGCGGTGTCCGGTACCGGCAAGGAAGCCATCGAGGAACTGGCGACCCAGACCGCGGCCCTGCTCAATGCCAAGCCCACCGAGGCCAAGGTCTACCCGCGCCAGATCGCCTTCAACGTGCTGCCGCAGATCGACGTGTTCATGGACAACGGCTACACCAAGGAAGAGATGAAGATGGTGTGGGAGACCCGCAAGATCATGGGCGACGACAGCATCCAGGTGAACCCGACCACGGTGCGCGTGCCGGTGTTCTACGGCCACTCCGAGGCCGTGCATATCGAGACCCGCGACAAGATCACGGCCGGGCAGGCACGTGAATTGCTTGCCAAGGCCCCGGGTGTCGTGGTCATGGACGAGCGCAAGGACGGCGGCTATCCGACCGCGGTGACCGAGGGCGCCAACCATGACCCGGTGTATGTCGGCCGTATCCGCGAGGATATCTCCCATCCCACCGGTTTAGATTTGTGGGTGGTTGCCGACAATGTGCGGAAGGGGGCGGCCCTGAACAGCATCCAGATCGCGGAGGTGCTGGCAAAGGACTATCTGTAGGCTATAGTCGTCCCCGGGGTTTCTAAAGAAATATACCGATAGAACGATTGTTTGCACTACATACCTCACTCACCTTCGGCAGATGGGGTCGGCTTGCCGCCAAGGCGAGCCGATCGGCCACAAGAGGAAGCAACATGGTAAGGAAAACGGCCCTGGTGACGGCCATGCTGGCAGCGTTCGCGAACCAAGCCTATGCGATGGGACTCGGCGAAATCCGCCTCAACTCCGTTCTCAATCAGCCCCTCAACGCAGAGATCGAACTGCTCTCGGCGACGCCCGGCGACCTCGCGGAACTGCGGGTGGCACTGGCGTCACCGGAGGCCTACGGCCGGGCCGGTGTCGAACGGGCGTTCTTCCACACCAAATTACGCTTCTCGGTGGTGTCGCGACCCGACGGGTCGGCGGTGATCAAGGTCACCAGCCGCGACGCGGTGCGCGAACCCTATCTGGATTTCCTCGTCGAGGCGACCTGGGGTTCCGGCCAGGTACTGCGCGAGTACACCGTGCTGGTGGATCCCCCCGCCTTGATGCCGGCCCCGGCACCCGTGACCCGCGCCCCCGTCGCGGCGGCGGCTCCCCAGCCGGTGCCGGCGGCCGCCCCCCCTTCGCGCGCCGCGATCCCGCCGGCGGGCTACAGCGGCGGCGAATACCGCACCAGCCGCAGCGATACGTTGTGGCGGATCGCCGCCGAGGTGCGGCCCGGCGATGCCGTCAGTATGGAACAGACCATGCTCGGCCTGCTCGAGGCCAACCCCGAAGCTTTCTATGATCAGAACATCAACAATCTGAAAGCCGGCTATGTCCTGCGCGTACCGAGCGCGGAAGAGATGGCCGCAGTCAGTCAGGCCGACGCACTCGCCGAGGTGCGTCGCCAGAATCGCCTCTGGCGTGACGGCCGCGCGGCTGCCGCGTCTCCGGGTGCACCTGCCGCAGCCAGCGATTCGGCCGCAGCCGACGCCGCAGCCGCACCTTCGTCCGACGCAGCGGAGCCGCAGTTGAAGCTCGTCGCCCCGGAGGTCGCGCCCGGGAGCGGCGGCGTCGACGATGCCGCCGGCATCGAGGCGTTGCGTGGCGAACTGGCGTTGGCGACCGAGGCCGTCGAGGCCGAGCGCCTGCAGAACCAGGAACTCAACGCGCGCGTGCAGCAGCTCGAAGAGCAGATCGCCACCCTGAACCGTCTCATCGAGCTGAAGAACAGCGAGCTCGCCCAGCTGGGCGGCACGGTGACTCCGTCGCCGGAAGCGCCCGGCGCGGCGCCGGACGTGACAGCGGATACTGCCGTGGATGTCGCCCCGGTCGCAGAAGCCGGCACGGAAACCGCCGTGGCCGAGGCGGTGCCGGGCACCGGGTCGGAGACGTCCGTCGAAGCCGCACCCGTCGTGGATGGGGCGGCTCCGGAGCAGACCCCGGTCGAATCCGTTGCGGAGCCCATGGCCGAAGCCCAGGCGGATGCCCAGGCCCAGGTGGAGGCACCGGCACCGGTGGTTACGCCTGCGCCCGTGCCCGAACCGGCCCCCGCTGTTGCCGAGCCCCCGGCTGCGCAGGACGAAGGTCTGATCGCCAGCCTGCTCGCCAACCCCATGGTGAAATGGGGTGCGGCCGGCGCGGCGGTTCTGGTGGCGCTGTTCGCCTGGCTGGCGGCCCGTCGCCGGCGCATGCAGGACAGCCGCTTCCAGGAGAGCATCCTGGCGGAGAGACTGCCGGTGACGCCGGCGGCCGGTACGGCGGCTCCTGCGGCAACCGCTGCCGTGGCCGCGGCTTCCGCGTCCGCCGAACCGGAGGCCGGGGAGCCGGCGAAATCCAGCCATTCGGACTCGTCCCTGTTCACCGACTTCGCGGTCAGCGACATGGGTGCAATCCAGAACGAGGACGAGGCCGATCCGATCGCCGAGGCGGATGTCTATCTCGCCTATGGACGCTACCAGCAGGCCGAAGAACTGGTGCGCAACGCGGTGGCGCGTGCACCGGAGCGGACCGACCTCAGGCTGAAGCTGTTCGAAGTCCTGTCCTCCGCCCAGAACAGCAGTGCATTCGATGCCGAGGCGGAGGCCCTGCTGGCCGAACTGGGTAGCCAGGATGACGAGACCTGGAAGCGCGTCGCCGAAATGGGGCGCGAACTGAGTCCCTCGAATCCCTTGTATCAGCCTGGCGGTCTGAGTGCGTCCGGCGCCTCCGGGGCTGCGGCGGTCGCAGCCGCCGTCGCTGCCGAGCCTGCCGGCGAGGAAATGACCGAAGACAACGGCCTCGACTTCGACATGGGCGACCAGGTTGCTGATGCGGGTCTGGAAACGCCGGATGCCTCGATGGTGGGGGGCGACGACAACAGTCTGGACTTCGATCTGGGCGAATTCGAATCGTTCACCAGGCCGGCAGAGGCCGCAGCACCGGAGCTGCCGGCAGCAGATGACCTGGACTTCGATCTGAGCGCTGCGGCTGATGACGACGAGGCTGCCGACGAGGGTACCCTCGCCGCGTCCGACGAGGTGGCGACCAAGCTGGATCTGGCCCGGGCCTATATGGAAATGGGCGACCCCGACGGCGCCCGCAGCATCCTCCAGGAAGTGATGGAGGAGGGCAGCGACACTCAGCGGTCGGAGGCGGAATCGCTGCTGCAGAAGGTCTCGTGATGCCCGGGTGCCGGATATCCTGAGTCCCGGGTCACGTGAAACCCCGCCTCGGCGGGGTTTCGTTTTTTCCGTGTGATTCCGTGGCAAATACGCCTTCTGGGTTCACTTCGGTGCCTTCCGCGTGCCTCCGTGGCCGAAACGGATTTTTTTAGGTTTATCCTTCTCCGGTCTTGTTTGCTCAGCCCGGCGTCGCGACAGACGCCTGATTCGGAGGTCCACCGCCGATGGCACCACCGGTGCGCATCCTGACCCTGCTGGTGCTGGCGGTCGCCCTGGCGACGGGGCGGCCGCTGCTGCTGTTGGTCGGCACCCTCGCGGTGCTCACGGGCTGGGTCGCCGCCGCGATCAGCGTTCCTGAATTCGATGTCCGCGGTTTCGGCCGCATGCTCCGGCGGGTGCGCTGGCTGCTGCTGGCCATCCTGCTGGTTTACGGCGGACTCACGCCGGGCGAGCCGCTGGTGCCAGCCCTGGGTGCATGGTCGCCGAGCGTGGATGGGGCGCGCCTGGGTGCGATCCGGGTGGCGGCGCTGCTGGCGATCGTGGCCGCCGTGCACCTGCTGCTGGCGACCACATCACGCGGCGCGCTGGTCGGCGGATTGCTCTGGTTCGGCGGGCCGGCCCGCCGGCTGGGTCTGGACGACAGCCGCTTCGCGGCACGCCTGATTCTGGCGCTGGAGGCCGTACCGCAGGTGCAGGACCTGGCGCGGGGGGCGCTGCAGCGGCAGACCGGGCATTCACGCCTCGAGCGGCTGGCGGGTGCTGCCGGCGAGACCCTGCGCGCGACCCTGCAGCGGGCCGAGGAGTTGCAGGGCCCGATCGACGTACCGGAGCGGTCGCCGGTGCCGGCCCGGCAATGGCTGCTGCCGCTGTTTCTGGTGCTGCTGTTCGCGGCCCTCGCCCTGCAGGGCTGAGGGCGCGCCCGCGGCCGGTCTGCTACCATGCGCGCCGGTCAGGTGTTTCCGGGTCAAAGGGCATGCGCATCGCGCTGGGGATCGAATACGACGGCAGCCGGTTCAGCGGCTGGCAGCGCCAGGCGCACGCCGTCGGCGTGCAGCAGGTGCTGGAAGAGGCCCTTTCGAAGGTGGCGGATCATCCGGTCGAGGTGGTATGCGCGGGCCGCACCGACGCCGGTGTGCATGCGACGGCGCAGGTCGTGCATTTCGACACGGGGGCCATGCGCAGCCCCCGGGCATGGGTGCTGGGTACGACCTGCGGCCTCCCGCCCGAGGTGTGCGTGAACTGGGCACAGCCGGTCGCCGAGGAGTTCCACGCCCGTTTTTCCGCCACCGGCCGTCGCTACCGCTACGTCATCCTCAACCGTCCGGTCCGTCCCGCCCTGCTGCACGGGCGCGTGTGCTGGGAGCACTGGCCGCTGGACGAGGCGCGCATGGCCGAGGCCGCGGCCTGTCTGCGCGGCGAGCACGATTTCAGTTCCTTCCGTGCTCAGGGCTGTCAGGCGAAGCATCCCCATCGCGAGATCCATGCGCTGGACGTCCGGCGCGAGGGCGAGTTCATTTACCTGGACGTCGCCGCCAATGCGTTTCTGCATCACATGGTGCGCAATATCGCGGGCACGCTGCTGGCGGTCGGCCGGGGGGACCGGCCCGTGGACTGGGTCGCGGAGGTCCTGGCAGCCCGCGACCGCACCGCTGGCGGAGTGACCGCGCCGGCGGGCGGGTTGTATCTGGTGCAGGTGCAAT
>JAJJPM010000025.1:0-25406 GCA_032907525.1 Gammaproteobacteria bacterium | reverse complement strand
GCAAGTTCGTGCGCATGTCGCTGGGCGGCGTGCGCGACGAGGCCGAGATCCGCGGTCACCGCCGCACCTACATCGGCTCCCTGCCGGGCAAGCTGGTGCAGAACATGGCCAAGGTCGGCGTGCGCAATCCGCTGTTCCTGCTCGACGAGATCGACAAGATGTCGATGGACTTCCGTGGCGATCCGTCCTCGGCGCTGCTGGAAGTGCTCGATCCCGAGCAGAACAACACGTTCAGCGATCACTACCTGGAGGTCGATTTCGATCTGTCCGACGTGATGTTCGTGGCCACGGCCAACACGCTGAACATCCCCGGCCCGCTGCTCGACCGCATGGAGGTCATCCGCATCCCCGGCTATACCGAGGATGAGAAGATCAATATCGCCAAGCGCTATCTGCTCCCCAAGCAGATCAAGAGCAACGGCCTGCGCAAGGACGAGCTGACCATCGGTGATGCCACGCTGCGCGATATCGTGCGCTATTACACGCGCGAGGCCGGCGTGCGCAATCTGGAACGCGAGATCGCCAAGATCTGCCGTAAGGTGGTCAAGGAGCTGCTGCTGAAGCAGGGCGAGCGCAAGATCGCCGTCACGCCCAAGAATCTGGACAAGTATCTCGGCGTGCGCCGTTTCCGCTACGGCCGCGCCGAGGAGCGTGATCAGGTCGGCCAGGTGACCGGCCTGGCCTGGACGGAGGTCGGTGGCGAGCTGCTGACCATCGAGTCGGCGATCGTGCCGGGCAAGGGACGTCTGATCCACACCGGCCAGCTGGGCGATGTGATGCAGGAGTCGATCCAGGCCGCGACCACGGTGGTGCGCAGCCGCGCGGCGGTGCTCGGCATCGATCCGGACTTCTATCAGAAGTTCGACATCCACGTGCACGTTCCGGAAGGCGCCACGCCCAAGGACGGCCCGAGCGCGGGTGTCGGCATGTGCACGGCGCTGGTGTCGGCGCTCACCAAGATCCCGGTGCGTGCGGATGTCGCCATGACCGGCGAGATCACCCTGCGCGGCGAGGTGCTGCCGATCGGCGGCCTCAAGGAGAAGCTGCTGGCGGCGCACCGCGGCGGCATAACGACGGTCGTCATCCCGGAAGAAAATCAGAAGGATCTGGTGGACATTCCCAAGAACGTCAAGGAACGTCTGGATGTGCGGCCGGTGAAGTGGATCGATCAGGTACTGCAGATCGCACTGCAGCACATGCCGGCCCCCGTGTCGACGGATTCGGCCGAAGGTGAGGAAACCGCGGAGTCCGATGAAAAGAAAGGCGAATCCAAAGGCAAGCGCAAGCGTTCTCCGGTGCGTGCGCATTGAGGTCTTTCCGCTTTTGTGATCGGGGCGGCAGCATGTCCATGCTGCCGCCTTTTTCATGTCGAACCTTGGTTGACAGCGGTTTGCGCGGCTTGGTATAAAGTGCCGCGTGCCCGTCAGGCGCGCACTGTCGAATTTTCAGATTCCCGCGAGCCAGCACGATAGTATGCGGCGTCCCGCTTCACCGGGATGCAGATCTCCACATCCATTCAATATGCACAGTTACGGTGCAGCCCATCCCGTGGTATCCAGGGGGGAAGGAGCGTTTATTCATGAATAAATCAGAACTGATCGACGCGGTTGCCGAAGCGGCCGACCTGAACAAGGCGGCGGCGACGCGAGCCGTGGACGCGATGCTGAACGGCATCACCGAAGCGCTCAAGAACGGCGACCCGGTGACGCTGGTCGGCTTCGGGACCTTCGAGGTGCGCGAGCGCGCCGCCCGGACCGGCCGCAACCCCCAGACCGGCGAGACCATCAATATCAAGGCCGCCAAGGCGCCCGCATTCAAGGCTGGCAAAGCGCTCAAGGATGCCGTAAACTAGCGCGCTCATTCCGGGGTGCTTAGCTCAGCTGGTAGAGCGTCGCCCTTACAAGGCGAATGTCGGGGGTTCGATCCCCTCAGCACCCACCAGGGTCGAACGTGGAGTGGTAGTTCAGTTGGTTAGAATACCGGCCTGTCACGCCGGGGGTCGCGGGTTCGAGTCCCGTCCACTCCGCCACTAATAACCGAAGGGCGCCCTTGATGGGCGCCCTTTTAGTTTGTACAGTCCCCGGACCATGGCCGGCGCGTACCGGCGTCCGGGGTCAAAGAATAAACCCAAAACCGCATCTGCCACGGAAACACACGGAAGAACACCGACAAGACCATACGCTTAACACGTCCGCGTTCCTCACCCGTCCGGTGCTGAGCCCGGAGCTTCGCAACGCCGTCTCGTTTCAGTGTCTTCCGTGTGTTTCCGTGGCCGACATGTTTTTTAGGATAAACCTTCAGGACAATCATCATGCTGCAGGCCATTCGTGATCGCGTCACCGGTTGGATCGCCTGGATCGTCGTCGGGCTGATCGGCGTCACGTTCGCCCTCTGGGGTATCGACTGGTATCTGCAGCGCGAAGCGCGCGTCTTCGCCGCGTCGGTCAACGGCGTCGAGATCCCGGTACAGGAGTACCGCTTCGCCAAGCAGCAGCAGGTCCAGCGCATGCGCAGCATGCTCGGCGAGCGCTTCGACGGCAGCGTCGCGGCCTCGCCGGAATTCAAGCAGGCCGTACTCGACCGCCTGATCGAAGAGGAACTGCTGGTGCAGGCCGCGACCGCGGCCAAGCTTGCCGTCAGCGACGCGCTGCTGGCCGCGCGCATCCACGCCATCCCCGACTTCCAGGAGGACGGCGAGTTCTCGCAGGAACGCTATCAGCGTCTTCTCAGCCAGCAGGGACTGACGCCGCAGCGCTTCGAGCAGCAGTTCCGGCGCGCCCTGCTGATCAACCAGCTGGCCGGCAGCATCTCGGGAACGTCGGCGGTGGTGTCCCGGGACGTGGAGCTGGGCATGCGCCTGCAGGGCCAGGAGCGCAAGATCCGCTATGTGCGCATTCCCGCGACGGCCTTCGGTGACGATGTGGAGGTCAAGCCCGAGGATGTGGAGGCCTTCTATGCGGCCAACAAGGCGCGTTTCGTCGAGCCCGAGCGTGTGCGCGTGCAGTATCTGGAACTGTCGGTCGATGACATCGCCGCCGGGCTGACGGCGACGGAGGAGGAGATCCGCGCTCTGTACGAGGCGGACAAGGCCCGCCTGACGCGTGACGAGCAGCGGCGTGCCCGCCATATCCTCATCCAGATCGCCGAGGATGCCGGCGAGGACGAGATCGCCGCGGCGCGCAAGAAGGCCGAGGACCTCGTCGCCCGCCTGCGTGCCGGGGAGGATTTCGCAGCGCTGGCCAAGGAGTTTTCCGACGATCCTGGCTCGGCCGCCGACGGCGGCGATCTGGGGCTGTTCGGCAAGGGCATGATGGTGCCCGAGTTCGAGGACGCCGCATTCACGCTCGCACAGGACCAGATCAGCGATCCGGTGCGCTCGCCCTTCGGCTTCCACATCATTCAGGTCACCGAAATCCAGGCCGCCCAGGTACCTGCCTTCGAGGAGGTCCGCGAGCAGCTGCGGCAGGAAGCGGTGCGCCACCAGGCGGAACAGCTGTTCTTCGAACGCGCCGAGACCCTGGCGACGCTCAGCTTCGAGCAGCCGGATACGCTGTCCGTCGCCGCCGAGCAGCTCGATCTCGAGATCAAGGAGAGCGACTGGCTGACCGCGTCCGGCGGGGAAGGCATCGGCAACCATCCCAAGGTCGTCGAGGCCGCCTTCGCGGACGACGTGATCCGCGGCGGCAACAACAGCCCGGTGGTGGAGATCACGCCCGACCGCGTCGTGGTGCTGCGCATGCTCGAACACAAGGAATCCACCCAGCTTCCGCTCGACGCCGTGCGCGACACCATCCAGGCTACCCTGCGCAGTCAGGCCATGCATGCGGCGGCGCAGGCCCGTGGCCAGGCTCTGGTCGAACGGCTGCAGGCGGGCGCGCCGCTCGACGCCCTGGCGAAGGAGCTGCAGCTGGAGATGACGGATGCGGGCTTCGTTCAGCGCAATGCCACGGGCCACGATCGACAGATCATTGCCGAGGCCTTCCGTATCCCGCGTACCGCCGACGGCCGGATCGTCAGCGGCGGCACGACACTGGCCAATGGCGACTTCGTGCTCGTGCAGGTCGACGAGGTGCGCGACGGCGACCTGTCCACGGTCGACGAGGACGCGCGCACGGCCTTCCGGCGCAACCTCGATCAACTGTACGGGACGCTGGAGACGACGGCGCTGCTCGATCAGCTCAAGGCACGTGCCGAGATCGTGCAGCACCCGGATCGCCTGGACTGACAACGGCGCCGTGGACGACAGCGGCCCGGTGATCCACGGAGTGCCGATCCGGAGAGGCATGCCCTGACATGGCGATGCTCCGAATCAAGCTGCATTGGCAGATCCTGATCGCGCTGCTGCTGGCCGTTCTCGTCGGCAGCGCGGCGGGCGAGACGGCGACCCTCTTCGGCGTCGCCGTCGTCGACATCCTCGATTTCCTGGGCGCGTTGTTCATGAACGCGCTCAAGATGCTCATCGTTCCCCTGATCGTCTCCGCCATCATCAGCGGCATCGCCGGCGTCGGGCACACCGGCGCCTTCGGCCGGCTGGGCGTCAAGACCCTTCTGTACTATCTGTCCACCAGCCTGGCAGCCATCCTGGTGGGGCTTACGCTGGTGAATGTCGTCCAGCCGGGTACCGCCGACGGCGCGCCCGTCAGGGATCAGATCGGTCTCACGGCGGACGGCGATCAGGTTGCGGCGGGTCTGAATGCGCACGGGGCGGGCGACGTCGTCGACGTCTTCCTGCGCCTGGTGCCGCCCAATGTGGTGGCGGCGGCGGCCGAGGGACAGATGCTCGGTCTGATCTTCTTCAGCCTGCTGTTCGGCTATTTCATGACGCGCATCGGCGAGCCCTACGCGGGCAATCTGCTGGGCTTCTGGCAGGGCACCTTCGAGGTCATGATGCGCATCACCGAATGGGTGATGCGGTTCGCGCCGCTCGGCGTGTTCGCCCTGGTCGGCAAGGTGGTGGCCACGACCGGCATGGCGGCCTTCCAGCCGCTGCTGCTGTTTTTCCTGACCGTCCTGGCGGGCCTGGTCCTCCATTTTCTGGTGGTGTTGCCGGCCATCCTGTTGTTCATCGCACGGGTGAACCCCTGGCGCCACTATCAGGCCATGGCGCCGGCGCTGCTGACCGCCTTCTCGACCGCCTCGTCGTCGGCGACGCTGCCCGTCACCATGGATTGCGTCGAGCGCCAGGCGGGGGTGTCCAACCGCACCAGCAGCTTCGTGCTGCCGCTGGGCGCGACCGTCAACATGGACGGCACGGCGCTGTACGAATGTGTGGCGGCAATGTTCATCGCCCAGGCGTACGGGGTGGAGCTGAGTTTCGCCCAGCAGCTGCTGGTGGTCGCCCTCGCGCTGCTGACCTCGATCGGCGTCGCCGGCATTCCCGCCGCGAGTCTGGTCGCCATCACCATCATCCTCACAGCCGTGGGCCTGCCGGTCGAGGCGGTGGGCATGATCCTGGCGGTGGATCGCGTGCTGGACATGTGCCGCACGGCGGTGAACGTGTTTTCCGATTCCTGCGGGGCGGTGGTGGTCGCGCGGCTGGAGGGGGAGGACGGCGTGCTGACGCGTTCGTCGTAGGGTACGCCGTCACACTCGACAAGGCGATGGCCACGGAAACACACGGAAGCACACGGAACGGCACACAAGCCGGTGATACGAAGAACAGTTTTGTTCTGTGTGCTTCCGTGTGTTTCCGTGGCCGTGCCGGCCTGTGGCCGCCTATTCCTGGCCTTCGAACGGCGCGCCGCCGACGATGTTGTAGCCGGCGTCGACGTAGGTGACTTCGCCGGTGATGCCGGCGGCCAGGTCGGAACACATGAAGGCGGCGACATTGCCGACGTCCTCGATGCTGACATTGCGGCGCAGCGGGGCCGTTTTCTCGGCGTAATCGAGCAGCCGGCGGAAATTGGCGATGCCCGAGGCAGCCAGCGTGCGGATCGGGCCGGCGGAGATCGCGTTCACGCGGATGTTCTCCGGACCGAGGCTGTAGGCCATGTAGCGCACGTTGGCCTCGAGGCTGGCCTTGGCCACGCCCATGACGTTGTAGTTGGGCAGCGCCTTCTCGGCGCCGAGATAGCTCAGGGTGAGCAGCGCGCCGGCACGACCCTGCATCATCGGGCGGCCCGCCTTGGCGAGCGCGGCGAAGCTGTAGGAGCTGATGTCGTGGGCGATGCGGAAGCTGTCGCGCGTGACGTTGGCGAGATATTCGCCCTCCAGCGCCTCCTTGGGCGCGAAGGCCACCGAATGGACGATGATGTCCAGGCTGTCCCAGTGCTTGCGCAGGCCGGCGAATGCGGCGTCGATCTGTTCGTCGCTGGCGACGTCGCAGGGCAGGGTGATGGCGGAACCGCATTCGGCGGCCATCTTCTGCACGCGTTCCTGCAGTTTCTCGTTCTGGTAGGTGAACGCCAGTTCGGCGCCCTCGCGGTGCATGGCCTGGGCGATGCCCCAGGCGATGGAGCGGTTGCTGGCGAGACCGACGATCAGCGCCCGTTTTCCCGTAAGGAAGCCCATTGATCATCCCCGTTTTCGTTGCGAAAGGCCGGCTTACTATATAATGGCCCGCAGCCCTTGGCCAGACAGGCGCAGTGCCGTGTCCGGCGAAGAACAACAGCCCGAACCGCCGGGGGGCGGCGTGGGGGCGTCAACACACCAGGGAAGTATCGAGTGTCCGTGTTCCGAGCTGCAATCTGCTGGCTGCTGCTGGCGGTGGTCGCATCGCCTGCGGTGGCGTCGCCATCGGTGGCGCTCGGCTACGAGCCCAGATATCCGCCGGACTTCGAGCATTTCGACTATGTCGATCCGCACGCGCCGCAGGGTGGGGAACTGGTGCTCTCGGGCTTCGGGAATTTCGACAGCTTCAATCCCTTCGTGCTCAAGGGCGTCTCCGCCGACGGCCTCGGCACTCTGGTCTTCGAGCCGCTGATGGTGCAGAGCGCGGACGAACCCTACAGTCTCTACGCCCACCTCGCCGAGGACATCCGGCTGGCCGACGACCGGCTGTCGGTGATGTTCCGCCTCAATCCCAAGGCGCGCTTCTCGAACGGCGATCCGGTGCTCGCCGAAGACGTGAAGTTCTCCTTCGACACCATCAAGAGCGACAAGGGCCACCCGCAATACCGCTTCTACTGGGCCGACATCGAGCGGGCGGTGGTGGTGGACGAGCGCACCGTGCGCTTCGAGTTCGCCCGGGTGAATCCGGAGCTGCACCTGCTCGCCGCGCAGATCCCGGTGTTCTCGCGCAAGTGGGTCGGCGACGCGGAGTTCGACAAACTCAACCGCGTGCTGCCCATCGCCAGCGGCCCCTATACGGTCGAGTCCTACAGGATCGGCAAGGACGTCACCTACGTGCGCGATCCGGATTACTGGGCCCGGGACCTCAATACCCGGCGCGGCATGTTCAATTTCGAGCGTGTGACCTACAAGTACTACAAGGACGAGACCGTGCAGCTCGAGGCGCTGAAGGCCGGCGAGTTCGACTTCACCCTGGTGCTGCATTCCAAGCAATGGGCCCGCGACTATGCGGGGCCGCAGTTCGAGTCCGGCCGCATCCGCAAGGAGGAGCTCAAGCACAGCAACAACGCCGGCATGCAGGGCTTCGTGTTCAATACCCGGCGGGACAAGTTCAAGGACCGGCGCGTGCGCCGGGCGATCGCGCTGGCGTTCGATTTCGAGTGGTCGAACCGGAATCTGTTCTATGGCCAGTACACGCGCTGCGACAGCTATTTCAGCAACAGCGAGATGGCCTCGTCGGGCCTTCCGGAGGGCGCCGAACTCGCACTGCTGGAGAAGTACCGCGAGCGGCTGCCGGAGGCGATATTCACCCAGGTCTGGCGCCCCGCCGACACCGCCGAACCCGGCTCGCTGCGGGCCAACCTGCGCGAGGCGCGCGACCTGCTGGCGGAAGCCGGCTGGACGGTGCGCGACGGCCGCCTGCGCAACGCCGCCGGCGAACCGCTGGACATCGAGGTCATCCTCGCCCAGAAGGGCTTCGAGCGCATCCTGGCGCCGTTCGCGCACAATCTCCGCAAGCTCGGCATCGAGCTCAGCTACCGGACGGTGGACGTCAGCCTCTACGTGCAGCGCCGCCGTACCTTCGACTTCGACATGATGGTGGCCTCGTTCCCGCAGTCGCAGTCGCCCGGTAACGAGCTGTTCGGCATGTGGCATTCCTCGACGGCGGACAAGGAGGGCTCCAACAACCTCGCGGGCATCCGGGACCCGGTGGTGGACGCACTCATCGAGGAACTGGTGTATTCGCCGGACCGTGAACGGCTGGTGACCGCCGCGCGGGCGCTGGACCGGGTGCTGCTCCATGGCGAATATGTCGTGCCGAACTGGTACATTGCCACCCATCGGGTGGCCTACTGGGACCGCTTCGGCCATCCGCAGACGCTGCCCCTGTACTATGACGCCGAATCCTGGGTGCTGCAGACCTGGTGGCGCGATCCGGCGAAGCCGGCAGACCGTACGAGGTAAGGGATCATGGGTGCCTACATCCTGAAACGCCTGCTGCTCATGATCCCGACGCTGATCGGGGTCATGCTGGTCACGTTCGTGGTCACCCAGTTCGTTCCGGGCGGCCCGGTCGAGCAGCTGATCCAGCAGCTCCAGGGCACGGGCACGCACGGCGAGGCCTCGGCCGGCGCCCGGCGGCTGTACCGAGGCGACGCGGGGCTCGACGCGGAACGGATCGAACAGCTCAAGGCGCTGTACGGCTTCGACAAGCCCGCCCACCAGCGCTTTCTGGAGATGCTGCGCAACTACGCCGTGTTCGATTTCGGCGACAGCTACTTCCATCAGGAATCGGTCATCGGCCTGATCGTCTCCAAGCTGCCGGTGTCCATCAGCCTCGGCATGTGGACGTTCTTCATCGTCTACCTGACCTGCATCCCGCTGGGGATCGCCAAGGCGGTGCGCGACGGCACGCCCTTCGACATCATCACCAGCACCATTATTTTGATCGGCTACGCCATTCCGGGTTTCGTGCTGGGCATCCTGCTGCTGGTGCTGTTCGGCGGCGGCAGCTTCTGGGACGTCTTTCCGCTGCGCGACCTGGTCTCGGACAACTTCGCCGAGCTGTCCTGGTACGGCAAGATCGCCGACTATCTCTGGCACATCACCCTGCCGGTGATCTCGCTGGTGGTCGGCAGCCTGGCGGTGATGACCATGCTCACCAAGAACAGCTTCATCGAGGAGCTGCGCAAGCAGTACGTCCTGACCGCACGCGCCAAAGGGCTGCCGGAGCGGCGCGTGCTCTACCGGCACGTGTTCCGCAATGCCATGATCCCGCTGGTGACCGGCTTCCCGGCGGCGTTCATCAGCGCCTTCTTCGCCGGCAGCATCCTGATCGAGACCATCTTCTCCCTCGACGGGCTGGGTCTGCTCGCCTACGAATCCATCCTCAAGCGCGATTATCCGGTGGTGCTGGGCACGCTGTACCTGTTCACCCTGCTGGGCCTGATCGCCAAGCTGCTCACCGACATCAGCTACGTGCTGGTCGATCCGCGCATCCAGTTCGAGTCGGCCCGCTGATGACCGCGACCGCAGGCAAGCCCGTGATCGACCGCAACGCCGGCTGGCGCGTGTCGCCCCACCGGCGCAGCTGGATGCGCTTTTGCGCCAACCGTCGCGGCTACTACAGCCTGTGGGTCTTCGCGGTGCTGTTCACCATCAGCCTGGGTGCCGAGTTCCTGTCGAACGACCGGCCCATCGTGGTGCAGTATCAGGGCGAGTACTTCTTCCCGTTGTTCGTTTCCTATCCGGAGACGACCTTCGGCGGCGACTTCGAGACCGAGGCGGACTACACCGACCCTTACGTCCGGGATCTGCTGACGCGCGACGGCAACTGGGCCCTGTATCCGCCCAACCCCTACAGCTACAACACCATCAACTACTACGCCGACCACCCCAATCCGGCACCGCCGTCGGCCGACAATCTGCTCGGCACCGACGACCGCGGCCGCGACGTGCTGGCGCGGCTGATCTACGGCTTCCGGCTGTCGGTGCTGTTCGCCTTCGCGCTCACCGCCATCGGCGTGGCGCTGGGCGTGGTGGCCGGCGCGGTGCAGGGTTATTTCGGCGGACGCCTGGACCTGTTCGCCCAGCGGCTGATCGAGATCTGGAGCTCCATGCCCGAGCTGTATCTGCTCATCATCTTCGCGTCGTTGTTCAACCCCAGCATCCTGCTGCTGATCGTGCTGCTGTCGCTGTTCGGCTGGATGGGACTGGCCGACTACGTGCGCGCGGAATTCCTGCGCGGGCGCAACATGGACTACGTGAAGGCGGCCCGCGCGATGGGGGTGTCCAACCGCCGCATCATGTTCCGGCATCTGCTGCCCAACAGCCTGACGCCGGTCATCACCTTTCTGCCGTTCCGCATCAGCGGGGCCATCCTGGCACTGACCAGCCTGGATTTCCTCGGCCTGGGCGTGCCGCCGTCGACGCCCAGCCTGGGTGAGCTGCTGGCGCAGGGCAAGGAGAACATCGAGGCCTGGTGGCTGTCGATGACGACCTTCGTCGTGCTGGTCGGCACGCTCACACTGCTGATCTTCATCGGTGAGGCCCTGCGCGAGGCCCTGGATACCCGTCGTGGCTGATTCCATGCACAAAGACACCGACCGCCTGCTGGAGATCAGGGATCTCTCGGTCGCCTTCCGCGATCCCTCCGGCGGCTTCAACAGCGTGGTGGAGGGTGTGGACTTCCACGTCGCGCCGGGCGAAAAGGTCGCGCTGGTCGGCGAGTCGGGTTCGGGCAAGTCGGTGACGGCCCTGTCGGTGCTGCGGCTGCACGATCC
The DNA here is from genome assembly GCA_032907525.1 of Gammaproteobacteria bacterium. Lineage (GTDB taxonomy): Bacteria > Pseudomonadota > Gammaproteobacteria > Thiohalobacterales > Thiohalobacteraceae > JAHJQQ01. Next base: position 14,613 of record JAJJPM010000025.1, on the reverse strand, counting down.
GGCGCAGACGCGGTTCCCCACCGGGCAGATCCTGTTCGAGGGACGCAATCTGCTGGCGCTGGACGATCCCGGCATGCGTGCGCTGCGTGGCCGGGAGATCGCCATGATCTTCCAGGAGCCCATGACCTCGCTCAATCCGGTCCAGCCCATCGGCCGGCAGCTGATGGAGCCGCTGATGCTGCACGCCGGCGTCACGCAGGAGCAGGCCCGCCGGCGCATGATCGAACTGCTCGACCGCACCGGCATCAGCGAACCGCACAAGCGCTTCGATGCCTTCCCGCACATGCTGTCGGGCGGCCAGCGCCAGCGCGTCATGATCGCCATGGCGCTGGCCTGTTCGCCCAAGCTGCTCATGGCCGACGAGCCGACCACCGCCCTGGACGTCACCGTGCAGGCGCAGATTCTGACGCTGCTCGAGGATCTGCAGAAGGAGTTCAGCATGGCGGTGCTGCTGATCACCCACGATCTCAACCTGGTGAAGCGCTTCGCCGACCGTGTCTGCGTCATGCAGAAGGGCTCCGTCGTGGAGCAGGGCCCCGTGGCGGAGGTGTTCCGTGCCCCGCAGCACGCCTACACGCGGCAGCTCATCGATGCGCAGCCCAGGCGCATGCTCGGCGCCGAGGATGCCGTCGGGACACGCGCGCCGCTGCTGCAGGGCCGTGCGCTGCGCTGCTATTTCCCGATCAAGGCGGGTTTCTTCCGCCGCAGGATCGGCGAGGTAAAGGCGGTCGACGACGTCGATATCGATCTGCATGCGGGCGAGACCGTCGGCATCGTGGGCGAGTCCGGTTCCGGCAAGTCCACGCTCGGGATGTGCCTGCTGCGGCTGCAGGACTGCAGCGGCGAAATCGATTTCCAGGGACAGCGCCTGGACCGGCTCGACGGACGGCGGCTGCGCCCCCTGCGCAAGGAATTCCAGGTGGTGTTCCAGGATCCCTACTCTTCCCTGTCGCCGCGCATGACGGTCGAACAGATCCTGCGCGAAGGCCTGGAGATCCATTTCCCCGAGCAGAGCGAGGCGCAGCACCACGAACGCATCCTGAGCATCCTCGCCGAAGTCGGGCTCACCGAGGACATGCTGTGGCGCTATCCGCACGAATTCTCGGGAGGCCAGCGTCAGCGCATCGCCATCGCCCGCGCCGCGGTGCTGGAGCCGAAGCTCATCCTGCTGGACGAGCCGACCAGTGCCCTGGACGTGTCGGTGCAGAAGCAGGTCCTGGAGCTGCTGCTGCGGCTGCAGCGGCGCTATCGCATCAGCTACCTGTTCATCTCGCACGATCTCAAGGTCATCCGCGCCGTGTCGCACCGCATCATGGTCATGCGTGCGGGCCGGATCGTCGAGCACGGCGAGACCGAACAGTTGTTCAACCATCCACGCGACGGCTATACGCAGACCCTGCTGCGCGCCTCGCTGTTCAGCGATCATGCCGACCACAGTGCTTCCAACTGAGCAGACCGCCACTGAGGTCCTGATCGGCGTGAGCGATCTGCGGATCCGCATCAGCGGGACCTATCCGGTCGACGGCGTGAGCTTCAACATCGCCCGGGGCGAGACGCTCGCGCTGCTGGGCGAATCCGGCTGCGGCAAGTCCATCACCGCGCTGGCGCTGATGGGGCTGCTGCCCAACGGCGCGGAGATCGTCGGCGGCCGCATCGATTACCGCGGCCGGGATCTGCGCACGCTCACACCGCTGGAGCGGCGCCAGCTGCGCGGCCGGCGCATCGCGATGGTCTTCCAGGAACCCATGACCTCGCTCAACCCGGTGCTTTCCATCGGCTATCAGATCGCGGAGGCCGTGAGTCTGCATCAGGGACTGGTGGACGATGCCGCGCGACGGCGCGTGGTGGAGCTCCTCGATGCGGTGGGCATCGGCGATCCCGAGGCGCGTTACGGCGACTATCCCCATCAGCTGTCCGGCGGCATGAAGCAGCGCGTGATGATCGCCATCGCCCTGGCCGGCGATCCGGACCTGCTGATCGCCGACGAGCCGACCACGGCGCTGGACGTCACGATCCAGGCGCAGATACTCGATCTGCTGGCGCGTCTGCAGCGCGAGCGCGACATGGCGCTGCTGCTCATCACCCATGACCTGGGGGTGGCGGCGCAGGTCGCGGATCGCGTCGCCATCATGTACGCCGGACAGATCGTCGAGCAGGGACCGCGCGAGGCCTTTTTCGCGGCGCCCGCACATCCCTACAGCCGCATGCTGTTCCGCGCGCTGCCCGATCTGGAACAGCGCGGCCGGCCGCTGGCGGCGATCCCGGGTCAGGTGCCGGTGCCGTCCGCCGGTCATGCCGGCTGCCGGTTCGCGACGCGCTGCGACCGGGTCATGCCGCGCTGCGAGGCCGAAGCGCCGCCCTGGTACGGCACCTGGGAATGGGGCGTGCGTTGCTATCTGGGCGAGCAGGCCGCCGTGGAGGCGGAACCGGCAGTGCCGGAACCGGCGCCGCCGGAGGCGCTGCCGCACGCCATCGAGGCCCGGCCCTTGCTGCAGGTGCGCGATCTCCGGGTCGATTTCTCCGTATGGCGTGGCTTCGGACGGCCCCGCCAGATCCTGCATGCCGTGGATGGCGTGTCCTTCGAGCTGGCGACCGGCCGCACGCTGGCGCTGGTGGGCGAGTCGGGCTGCGGCAAGTCCACCGTGGCCAAGGCAGTGCTCCAGCTGCAGCCGATGGATGCCGGCACGGTCGTGTTCGACGGGCAGGATCTCAGCCGGCTGCCGGCCGAGGAACTGCGCCGCGCCCGCGCGGGCTTCCAGCTCATCTTCCAGGATCCGTTCGCATCGATGAATCCGCGCATGCGGGTGCGCGACATGCTGGTCGAGGCCATGGAAGTGCAGAACATCGGTACGGCGCGTGCCGACCGCCTGGCGCGGGCCGCCGATCTGCTGCAGCAGGTCGGCCTGCGGACCGAGCAGCTGAGTCTGTATCCCCACCAGTTCTCCGGCGGCCAGCGCCAGCGGCTGTGCATCGCGCGGGCCCTGGCCGTGAATCCGCGCCTGGTGGTCTGCGACGAGCCGACCAGCGCCCTGGACGTGTCGGTGCAGGCGCAGATCCTCAATCTGCTGCGGCGCCTGCAGCTGGAGCACGGACTGTCCTACCTGTTCATCAGTCACGATCTGGCGGTGGTCGGCTACCTGGCCGACGACGTGGCGGTCATGTATCTGGGGCGCATCGTCGAGCGCGGGCCGGCCGATCGCGTGCTGGCGAACCCGCTGCACCCCTATACCCAGGCGTTGCTGCAGGCGGTGCCTTCCGCGCATGCGCCGCACCGGCCCGCCGAGGTCCGTGGCGATCTGCCATCTCCCCTGAACCGGCCCGGCGGCTGCCATTTCCACCCGCGCTGTCCGCGGGCCCGGCCCGAGTGCCGGGTGCGCTATCCCGACAGCGTCCGGGTCGACGACGATCACGAAGTGAGCTGCGTGCTGTATCGGCCGGCGAACGGGGTACCGGGCTAGGAGCCTGTCGACCGGCAGTGCCTGTCCGCCCCGTCCGGTATACACTGCGCACCTCGCGGGTCCGCGTCCGGTCCGGGTTCCGCGATCCATGGCAGGTCCGGTGTGTGTTGTCGTTGCAGGGAGCGAATGGCGATGCAGAGCGTCGTGAGAACGCGGTGGCCCGGCGTACTGGCGTTGGGCGCGCTACTGATCCTGGCCGGCGTCCTGATCTTCGTCGCCGATGAACACGGCCACGACGTCCAGCGTCTCAGCCTGACTTACCCCGGCATCGACAAGCTGGCCCACTTCCTCACCCATCTGATGCTGACGCCGCTCGTCTACGGGGGCGCGCGGCTGGCGTGGACGGGGTCGGGGCGTGCCACCCTGTTGACGGTCGCGGTGGCGGCATCGCTGCTGCTGGGCCTGGTGGACGAGACCCAGCAAGCGTTCGTCGGCGGGCGCGAGTTCGATCTGCTCGACCTGCTCGCCAACGTCTGCGGCACGACCACCGGCGCCCTGCTCATCGCCGCGCTGCACCCCACGGCGCGGCGCAGCGCCGTGTGGGTTCTGCTGCCCGTGGGCATCCTCAGCGCCGTGCTGGTGCATGCCTACACCTCGGGGAGGCACTACGGCACCGGCCTGCTGCAGATCCATGCCGGCGATCTGACAGGCGCCCGCCGCTCGTTCATGGAGGGCATCGCCCGCGGACATGCGACCCCGGCCCTCTACAACGAACTGGCCTGGCTGGAGCTCGAGTTACTCGGTGTCGAGCCGGCGGTCGCCCTGCGGCATTCGGCCCTGGCCGTGGCGGCCGAACCGGACAATCCCGCTTTCCTCGATACCCACGGCTGGGCGCTGTATCGCGGCGGCCGCTACGAGGAGGCGCTCGATCATCTCCTGCGGGCGTTCGCCGCCAGCCCGGACATGGTCTGCATCCATTACCATCTGGGGGCCGTCTATCATGCGCTCGGCCGGCCGGAGGCCGCCCGCACGCATCTGCTGCGCCAGCTGGAGGTGGATGCGGAGGGGGACTATGCCGACTGGTCGCGGGCGCTGCTCGCCGGCATGGAGCCGCCGCGCGGCGCGCCATAACCTCCGCCGGCGTCTCAGCGTTTCAGCAGCAGGGGCAGGCAATGCGCCGCCCAGATCAGCAGCGCTGCGATCAGCAGCACCCCCGACACGGATGCCGGCACGCTCAGCGGAATCAGCTCCGCTGCAATCCGCAGCATCACCGCGCCATTCAGCGCCCAGAAGGCCAGCCAGACAGGCGCGACGGCGACCGGGGGCAGACCGATATGCACCCGCGCGATCCGCGTGACCATCGCCAGCGTCATGCCCAGAGCGAAGCCCATGCCCAGGGCGTGCAGCGGCGCCCGGCCCAGGCGGTCGGGCAGGCCGAGGAAGAGCAGCAGGCTGGCGATACCGTAGAGCAGCATGCCGACGACGAACCAGGCGAAGGCGATGTGGAACATGGCCAGCAGCCGCGCGCGCAGGCAGCGGGCGAAGGCCCAGCAGCGCAGATGGTGAGCGGCGATCAGCGCCAGGGGGAGGTCGGCGAGCCATAGCCAGTGCGGCTGTCCGGCCAGTTCCAGAAGGCCATGGAGGGCGGCGAGGCCGAGCATGGCATGCGGTCCGCCGCGCGGCTGACCGACGGGGTCGGTGCCGGCGACGCAGCTGGTGAGAAAGGGCAGCATGCGATGACTCATGGTCACCAGGACCGGCACCAGGAACCCCCACAGCCCCAGCGTACGCGCCGGTGGCCAGAGCTGCGGCCGTCCCTGCAACGCCAGGGCCGCGAGCAGGATGCCGACCGCCCCCAGCAGCAGGGCGATGTGCAGATAGCGCTCGTACAGCCGACCGTGGATCCGCCCGCGGCGCTGGGTTTCCCACAGTCCGAGCCCGGCCAGCAGATGACCGCCCAGAAACACCAGCAGGCCGGCCGCCGTCACCGTCGCGGACGCATACAGGCCCGCGTAGAACACCAGCGCCCCGGCGCCGAGCAGCAGCGCCGCCGGCAGATAGCGCGCGCGCGGCACCGGCGGCGCGTTCAGCCAGCGCGGATAGGTCGTCATCAGAAAGCCGAAGACGAAGAACGGGAATACCGCATAGAGCATGAGCAGGCCGTGGATACCGGCGGGCGGCAGCCACGGGAGCGCCGCTGCCGGCACGCCGGTCCCGCGTCCGATCAGTTCGACGTTCCAGAAGAGCAGGGCGGCAAGAAGCTGAAGCGTACCGAAGCCGAACAGGATGCGATAAGGCTCGGCGGTGAGCGCGGCCCACATGGTGCGCGGCTTCATGCGGTCGCTGCCGGCATGCGTCCGTCAGTCGCCGTCGTGGCGCGGCCGCCAGCCGTCGAGAAAGGTGGAGATCATCAGATCGGCCTGCTCCTCCAGCACGAAGCGGAATTCGGAGAGGATCCAGCGGAAGGCCAGACCTTGTACCGAGGCCACCAGCAGGCAGGCCGACTGCTGCGGATCCAGATCGGCGCGGAGCTCGCCACGCGCCTGACCCTCGCGGATCTGGGCACGGAGAAATTCCAGGAAGAACCCGATCAGCCCGTGCATGCGCTCGCGCAGCGCCGGGTCGCCCGACTGGAGCTCTTCGGAGAACAGCAGCCGCGGGATGCCGGGCTGCCGCTGGATGAACTTCAGATGGAAGCGGATCACCGTCCGCAGGCGGTCCAGCGGGGTGAGCTGCTGCAGGTTCTGGCCCTGCAGTCCCTGCTGCAGCTGCTCCTGGACATGGTCGACCAGCGCCAGCAGCACCTGGGTCTTGTTGCCGAAATGCAGGAACAGCGTGGGTTGGGCGATGCCGACGGCCTTGGCCAGTTCGCGCGTCGTCAGCCGGGCGACGCTCTGGGTACGCAGCAGTTCCATCGCGGCGTTGATGATGTCGTGGCGCCGCACCTCGGCGGATTTGCGTTTGCGCCTCTTGGGGGTATCCACGCCTGCTCCCTTGTGCCGCAACCGGCCGGGGTCGGTGCCGGCTGCGGTGCTACTTTAACAGTCCGATCGGGATGGAGAAAGGCGGGCCGGGCGGATCACCGCCCGGCCGCCGCCCGTCAGCAGCAGCTGCCTTCGCGCACGCCGCTCTTCTTCAGCATGAAGGCCAGCGGGCAGAATTTCGTGAAGCCGCTCTGAAACAGATTGGCTCCCACGAACACCACCAGCCAGATCCAGTTGGGATGCACGAAATGACTCAGCGCGACGCCCGCGAGAATCGCGATGCCGGCGAAGATGTGGACGATGTTGTCGACGGTCACGGTCTTACCTCCTGATCAGAATGTATAGGTCATCTGCAGATTGACGATGTTCTGCTCGAGCTCGATGTTGGTGCCGGTTGCCGGGTTGGTGATGTCGTTCTGGAAGGCGTGTACATAGGACAGCGTGCCCGCCACCTTGTCGCTGAAATAACGGGTCAGACCCAGCGACAGGTGATGTTCGGTGACCGCCAGCGAGCCGATGTTGTTGTCCACGTCCTCGGGGCCGATGGGACTCTCGCCGTAGTTGTAGCCGGCCCGCACCAACATCTTCTTGTTGACCTGCTTGGTCACGCCCACGGCGTACACGGTCTGGTCGTCCCAGCCGAAGTTCATGGCGGATGGGCCCGCCGGCGTATCGAACGCGACCCGGTCCAGCACGTCCGAGAACCAGATGTGCTTGATGTCGGCTTCGATCACCAGCCCCGGCATGGGTTTGAAGGCGGCGCCGACTGCGAGCGTGGGCGGCCCGTCCAGGGTCATGCGGTATTTGCCCGCGGTGCTGTTCCACTCGAACTCCTGCATGTCCTGCTTGGTGGCATAGGATGCGCCCAGCTGCAGCCGGTCGTTCACCGCATAGGTGAGGCCGAAGGTGGCGCCCCAGCCATAGACCTGCGTCTGCGGCAGGGTGAAGTTGTTGTTGTGGATGGCCAGACTCTGATAGTCCAGATTGAAGGCCGCGCCGAGGCTCAGCTTGTCGTTGACCTTGAAGCCGAAACCGGGCGCGATCTTGTAGAACTGCTTGGTCGTGACCACGGTCTGGTTGCCGGGCACCGCCGTGCGGATGTCATCGAAATCCACGCCCATGCCCGACAGGCCCGCCATGCCCATGCCGAACACCAGGCGCGGGTTCACCCGCAGCGCCAGGGCGCCCGAGGGGATGAGATAGGCGTCGGAATCGCTGTCCACACCGTTGGCTTTGCGCGGCGGGTTCAGGATGCCGAAGCCCATGTCCACCCGGACCTCCTCGATGTCCAGATCGGCCAGGGCCGCAGGGTTGGTGATGATCGTGCCGGCATCCTCCGGCGCGGCGGTCACGGCGCCGGCACGTCCCCATTGGGTCGCGGTGACGCCGAGCATCTGATCGCCGTTGGTGGCGAATACCGCCGGGGACAGACCCAGGGTGGAGCCCGCCGCTACGAGTGCAATCGCTTTCTTCATGTCATTCCCCTCTGATGGTTGAACCGTCTAAGCGGTCTTCACTGGCCCGCGCCGAGCAGCCTGTCGGACACGCCGGGCTGGCCGCGGAATTTCGCATGGCAGCCGACGCAGCCGGTCATGATTTCGCTCAGGTGGGTGGCCGCGGTGGCCATGTCGCCGCGGTCGGCGGCTTCGGCGAGCTTCAGGGCGCTGCCTTCCACGGCCGAGTTCATGGCCGGCAGAATCGTCATGTCGGCATCGTTGATGTTCTCCAGGGCGAAATAGGGATACAGGCCGCCCTTGGGCAGGCGGTGATTGGCGAGGCGCCGGGCGGCGTCGGCCGTCATCTCGGCGTTGTCGGTGGCGATGCCGGCGGCGATGGCCTGGTAATCGTTCAGGACTTCCTGCATCACCTGACGGAAGGTCGCCTTGTCGCTGCGATTGGTGTGGAGGCTGAGCATCTGCAGGAGCTTCTTGCGGGTCTCGGGCGAGAGCGAGGTCACCTTCTCGCGCAGTTCGGGCGTGTACATCTTCAGCATCTTCTGCATCTGCTGGTCGGCGGGCACCGGCTGCTGGGCCGGCGTCTGGGCCACCGCCTGCGCGCCGATGACCAGGGCCGCGCCGAGGGCGGTCGCCAGACCGAGGCTGAGGGTCTTCACAGAGGACTTCAGGGCCATACGTGCATCTCCCAATGTTTATATGATCGGATAATCACATGACCATACGATCATGTGATCGGCCGATTCTATATCAGCCGGTGGGGCGTATTGCAACATCTTGTGCGCATGTTTGATATTTGTCATGAAAACAAGTGGCTAAGGTGATTTTCCGAGGTCGCGTGGAGGTATTGGGTAAGCGCGGTCCGGCACGATGACCGGGCCGTTCAGAGGGTATTCGGAGCCTCGCCGGGGCCGCGACGGCGGTGCCGTCGGGCGCGCCGGCCTCGGGGGGCAGGCCTTTGGGCCTGGCCGGACGGGCCAATCTGTCTGGATCCCGCTGATGTTGTTAGACTTGCCGGCTTTCGGGCCCGTGCCCGGCCGCCATGAGGAACCCCCGTGACCGCGAAGTCCTTTCATCCGCCGCAACGCACCCTGATGGGGCCCGGACCCTCGGACGTCCATCCGCGCATCCTCGAGGCCATGGGCCGGCCGACCGTCGGGCACCTCGATCCCGCGTTCGTGGCCATGATGGACGAGCTGAAGGATATGCTGCGCTACGCCTTCCAGACCGAGAACGCCCTGACCATGCCGGTGTCGGCGCCGGGCTCGGCGGGCATGGAGACGGCCTTCGTGAATCTGGTCGAGCCGGGCGACAAGGTGGTCGTCTGCCGCAACGGCGTGTTCGGCGGACGCATGCAGGAGAACGTGGAACGCGCCGGCGGCACGGCGGTGACGGTCGAGGATGCCTGGGGCGACCCCGTCGATCCGGACAAGGTCGAGGACACGCTCAAGGCCCATCCGGATGCGAAGATCCTCGCCTTCGTCCATGCCGAGACCTCCACCGGCGCGCAGTCGGATGCCAGAACGCTGGCCGAGATCGCGCGGCGGCATGACTGTATCACCCTCGTCGACACCGTCACGTCGCTCGGCGGCACGCCGCTGCGCGTCGATGCCTGGGGCCTGGACGCGGTGTATTCGGGCACGCAGAAATGCCTGTCCTGCGTGCCGGGGCTGTCGCCGGTGACGTTCAGCGAGCGCGCCCTGGAGAAGGTGAAGAGCCGTCAGACGCGGGTGCAGAGCTGGTTCATGGACCTGAACCTGGTGCTCGGTTACTGGGGCGGCGGCGCGAAGCGCACTTACCACCACACCGCACCCGTCAATACCCTCTATGCCCTGCACGAGGCGCTGGTGATGCTGCGGGAGGAGGGTCTGGAAAACGCCTGGGAACGCCATCGCCGCCATCACGAGGCGCTGCGCGCCGGCATCGAGGCCATGGGTCTGAGCTTCGTGGTCGGATCCGAGGCGCGCCTGCCGCAGCTGAACGCGATCAGTGTGCCCGACGGCGTCGACGAGGCCGCCGTGCGCGCGCGTCTGCTGCAGGAATACGATCTCGAAATCGGCGCGGGGCTCGGCGCGATGGCCGGCAGGATCTGGCGCATCGGTCTGATGGGCCACGCGGCGAGTCGGCGCAACGTCCTCTTCTGCCTCGGCGCGCTGGACGCCGTGCTGAGCGACATGCAGGCACCGATCCGGGCCGGCGCCGCGGTACCGGCCGCGATGGCGGCCTACGGCGACTGAGAAAACCGGAAGGGCTCCAGTGTACGAAGGCCTTGGCACCCCGGTCCCGGTCTAGGGCAGCAGCAGTTCCGGCAGGGAGGTCGAGCGGGTGCCGGGCAGGGGCTTGTTGTCGGCGGCGCGCACGGTGAACACGGCCGAGAACTTGGTCTGGTCGGAGAAGTTGCGCGAGGCGGCGTGCAGCGTGCGGCAGTGGAACAGCACCACATCGCCCGGCTCGAGTTCAACGCTGACGGCGCGCGCGATCAATGCCTGGTTCTGCGGGAGATCGGCGCGGAAGAACTGTGCCTCGTCGAACTGGTCGCGCTCCAGCGACAGGCGTTGCGAACCGGGAATCATTCGGAGGCAGCCATTGGCCTCGCGCTCGCTGCCCAGTGCCAGCCAGACATTGATCAGCTCGGCACGTTCGAAGGCCCAGTAGCGGATGTCCTGGTGCCAGCCGGTGTCGCTGCTGAAGCGCGGCTGCTTGGTCATGACGCAGTTGTGGTGGGCGAGCGGTATGACGAGTTCAGGGCCGAGCAGCTGGCGCAGCCGCAGCAGCAGGCGCGGTTCGCAGATCCATCGCGTGAAGGCCGGATGCCGGCCCTGGGCCTGCAGCAGGCGGCGCACGGTGCGGCCACCCGCCGCGCTGCGCGATTCCGGCGCGCCCGGGTAATGCAGATCGGCCTCGTATTCCACGGGCGCGATCTCGCGCTGCAGGTGCTCCGCCGCCACCTCCATCAGGGTCGCGACCAGCGCCGCATCGGCGAAACCGCGCAGAATCAGGAAGCCGTCGCGCTGGAAGGCCTCCTGTTCGGCGAGGCTCAGGCCGGCGTCGTCGTGCAGATCTCGGGCGCTGTGTCCCATCGGAGGTCCTCTGTGCAGGGCAAGAAGGCGGGTTACGCCGACGGCAGGGTGGCGTTCATTATGACACCGTAGCCGAGAGGCCGTCTAACCGGCACATGCCGGAACGCGCCGCGCAACGGCCGGGCACGCACAGTACAATGCCGCAAACCACTTGGAGGGTGATCGCATGGCGGACGGGGGCATCGGTTGGACGGGCGTGCTGCTGCGTTTGGGGGTCGCGGCGGTACTGGTGTTCGCCACCTACAACCCCGACGGCTATTCCTATTATCACTGGGTGAGCGGCGCTGCGGCGCAGATCGACGCTCCGATGATTTTCGTCGGTGTGGTGCTGCTGATCGGCTGGACTGTGTTCCTGCGCGCCACACTGCGGGCGCTCGGCGCCTTCGGGCTGTTCCTCGCCCTGGCCTTCTTCGGCACGCTGCTGTGGATGATCGTCGATTGGGGGCTGGTGCCGGCCGACAGCAGCCGTGCCCTGACCTATATCGTGCTGGCGGCGTTGTGCGGTGTGCTGGCCACAGGCGTGTCCTGGTCACATGTCCGCCGGCGCTTCACCGGCCAGGTGGACGTGGACGATGTCGAGGACGATTGAGACCCGCGTCCGCGACGGCCGTGCCCCGCAGCGGCCGGATTCGAGATCCGCGCCCGCGCGCGGACTTCAGCTGTTGCCTGCCTGGCGGGTAACGTCCACGTACAGCATCAAGCGCTGTCCCGGCTGCAGGTAGGCCTTCGTGTTCAGGTTGTTCCAGCTGCGCAGGTCCGCCACCGAGACGCGGAAGCGCTGCGAGATGCGCGCCAGCGAATCGCCCTGCCGGACGGTGTAGTGCACCTTCTGGCGTGGCGCGACGGGGTGCGCCGAGGCGGTGACGGTCCTGGCGTCCTTGCCGACGATCAGGGTACGGCCGGGACGCAGCGGATCGCGCGGCGCCAGCCCGTTCATACGGGCGAGCTGGGCGACGGTCAGCTTGTGGCGACGGGCGATCTGCCAGAGCGTATCACCGTTGCGCACGGTATAGGTGCGCGCCCCCTGACTCACCCTGGTCTCCACCCGCGAGCGTTCGCGCTGCGGAGCGCTCAGCGTGTACGCGGTCAGTTCGCGCTGCGCGACGGGGATGAGAAGGTGATCGCCGACGCGGATATTGTGACCCGTCAGCTCGTTGGTCTTCTGCAGCAGCGCCACGGTCGTGTGATAACGCCGGGCGATCTGTACCAGGGTCTCGCCGCGCTCGATGCGATGGCGCTTCCAGGTGACGCGTTTCTCGTCGGGCAGCCCGGCGAGATTCGCAGTGAAGTTCTCCGCCGCTTCGACAGGGATCACCAGGCGGTGCGGCCCGTTCGGATCGGTGGCCCAGCGGTTGAAGCCGGGGTTGAGACGGTAGAGGTCGGCGATTTCCATGTCGGCGAGATCGGCGGCCAGTGCGAGGTCGATCTGACCCGCGGTGTCGACCAGCGTGATCCGCGGCGCGGCATCCAGTTCCGGCAGCTCGATGGAATAGCGGCCCGGATCGGCGACGATGTCGCGCAGGGCGAGCAGCTTGGGTACGTACTCGCGGGTCTCGCGCGGCAGATCGAGGTGCCAGAAGTCGGTGGGCCTGCCCTGTGCGCGGTTGCGCTCCACGGCCCGCCTGACCGTGCCTTCGCCCGAGTTGTAGGCCGCCAGCGCGAGCAGCCAGTCGCCGTCGAAGTAGTCGCGCAGATAGGACAGGTATTCGATCGCGGCCTGGGTGGAATCGACCACGTCGCGGCGGCCGTCGTACCACCAGTTCCGTTTCAGGCCGAAGCGGTCGCCGGTTCCCGGGATGAACTGCCACAGGCCGGCGGCCCGACCGTGCGAATAGGCGAAGGGCTGGAAACCGCTCTCGACGACCGGCAGCAGCGCGATCTCGGCCGGCATGTCGTGCTCCTCGAGCTGATCGAGGATCCAGGCGAGGAAGGGGTCGGCGCGGTCGAAGACGCGGTCGAGGTAAGCCGGGTTGCGCTGGAACCAGTCGATGTGCGCATCCAGGCGCGGGTGGTGTTGCTCGGGGAGGCGGAACTCCTCCCGCATGCGGTCCCAGGCCAGCAGGGGTTCCACCTCGGGAGCGGACTCCGCCGGCTGCGCGCCGTCCTCCCGGATGCCGGACGGCGCGGTGGCCGGGTCCTCCTCCACCCCCGCCGGCATCATCGTCGCGGCGGCGGGCGGGCGTTCGGGTGTTGGGCGGGTGGCGGTCTGAAGGCCGCAGCCGAGGCACGCGCAGAGGAGGGCGTACAGGCCGCAACGTGACCCGAGCTTAAGAATCCTTCTCGACATCGTTGTTTTCCCCAATGGTTCGGCCGGCATGCTGACAGCACCGGGTGGGCGGGTCAACCGACTACTTCCTGGTTTCGGCGCCTGCGCGCATCGCTGGAGTTCGGGTATGATGCCTGACCATGAAGCCGCTCCGCTCCAGCCCCGTCCTCACCGATGCCGATGGCCTGGCGCGGCTGACGGAATGGTATGGGAGCCCTCTTGGAAAATCTTACGAAGACGCGGAGTTATCGTCTGTTCGTGAAATTATTTCTACGCTTTTCGGCTTTCATCTGCTGCTGGTGTCTCCACCGTGGAGGGACTCGCCGCTGGACGCCAGCCGGATCAGCCACCGGATCGTGATGGCCCGCACACAGCAGCTCGGGGAGGCGGGTCTGGTGGGGGCCGCCCAGGCCTTTCCCATCGGCACCGACACCCTGGACGTGGTGATCCTGCCGCACACCCTCGAATTCGTGGAGCGGCCGCACGAGGTGCTGCGCGAGGTCGACCGCTGCCTGATCCCCGAGGGCCATGTGCTGATTCTCGGCTTCAATCCGTACGGGCTCTGGGGGCTGTGGCGTCTGCTGTACGGCTGGCGCCGCCGGGCGCCCTGGACCGGCCGCTTCATCGGCCAGGCCCGGGTGCGGGACTGGCTGGCGCTGCTGGGTTTCGACACGCTGGCATGCCGGCCGCTGTTCTTCCGGCCGCCGCTGCAAGGCGGTTTCGCGCTGCAGCGCCTGGAGGTGCTGGACCGGCTGGCCCGGCGCGGCTGGCCCATGCCGGCGGCCGGCTATCAGTTGCTGGCGCGCAAGCGCGTGGTGGGACTGACGCCCATCCGGCCGCGCTGGCGTCCGCGGCGCAGCCTGATCGCGGGGCTGGTCGAACCGAGCCGCCGGGACGGGCTGTCATGAGCGCCGGGACCGTGGAGATCTTCACCGACGGCGCCTGCCGCGGCAACCCCGGCCCGGGCGGCTGGGGCGCCGTGCTGCGCTTCAACGGTACCGAGAAGGAACTCTATGGCGGCGAGGCGCACACCACCAACAACCGCATGGAACTGACGGCCGCGATCCGCGCTCTGGAGGCGCTCAAACGGCGCTGCCGGGTGCGGCTGACGACCGATTCCAAGTACGTGCAGCAGGGCATCACCGAATGGCTGCCCGGCTGGAAACGCAAGAACTGGAAGAATTCCGCGCGTCAGCCGGTCAAGAACGTCGATCTGTGGCAGGAACTGGACCGGCTCGCGGCGCAGCACGACATCGAGTGGCATTGGGTGAAGGGCCATGCCGGGCACCCGGAGAACGAACGCGCCGATCAGCTGGCCAACCGCGCCATCGACGAACTGCTGAAACGGGCCTGAGCGGTGGTGCTGTCTCAAGTCCGAGCCTTGGAAAGAGTGGCCACGGAATCCGCGGAACGACGCGGAAAGATGGCCTG
>JAJJPM010000024.1:0-5905 GCA_032907525.1 Gammaproteobacteria bacterium | reverse complement strand
GCACCGGTTCGGCGCGGCGACGGTATTCCATCTGCAACCGATTGATTCGAAGTACATAAGTCGTCGCCGCCGGCACCATCGGGGGACACCGGGCGCGGCGCAGGCACCACAGGCGAGCGCGCATTTCAAGCCCTCCAAGCGATTTTTATGCACAGACGGGCAGGTATCCCGTCACCCGTGGACCAAGTCACCCGCCATTTGTCAACAGCCGGGATGCCTTCAAGTCAACATGCTGATTTATAAAGGCTAAAGTGGGCGAACAGGAATTGACCGTTTTAACAGAAATGCCACAATGGCGCGGTCTGAGCGCGGTTGACCCCAAAGCGTCCACAAAGTTATCCACAGATTTTGTGGATAACCGGCGAGCGCCAACGGGAATAACGGCTTAGGCTTTTCAGGTGAGAATCCGCATCAACCATGGCAGCTAACCAAGACCTGAAAATATTTTCCGTCCGGCCGGGCCGGCATGGCTGAACCCATCCTCCGCGTCGCGGTGCCGTCGCCCCTCTTCCGGCTGTTCGACTACCTGCCTCCGCGCGGCTGGACGGGTGCCGCGCCCCTCCCGGGCGTGCGGTTGCGGGTTCCCTTCGGACGCGGCCGCACGGTCGGTGTGCTGGTCGGGGTCGCCGAGGCGAGCGACGTGCCCGCGAACCGCCTGAAGCGGGCGGAGGCGGTGCTGGACGGCGAACCGCTGCTGCCGGCGGACGTGCTGGCGATGGCGCACTGGGCCGCGGACTACTATCACTTCCCGCTCGGCGAGGTGCTGGCCGGCTGCCTGCCGGTGCTGCTGCGGCGCGGCGGCGCGGCCGAGGCGGCGATGGAGGCGCATGTGCGCATCACCGATGCGGGCCGCGCCGCCACCGAAACGCTCGAACGGCGCGCGCCGCGGCAGGCGCAGGCGCTGCGCTTTCTGGACGCGCATCCCGACGGCTGCACGCGCAGCCGGCTCGCCGACGCGGGCATCGGCGCGCCCGTTCTGCGCACGCTCGCCGCGCGCGGCTGCATCGAGACCGTGCATCGCCTGCCCGCACAGACGGCGGCCGCCGCGCCCCGGCCCGGCCCGCCGCTCAATCCCGATCAGCAGCGGGCCTGCGAGGCCGTCGCCGCGGCCCAGGGGCGCTATGCCTGCTTCCTGCTCGAGGGCGTCACCGGCAGCGGCAAGACCGAGGTCTATCTCCAGGCCATCGCCGCGACGCTCGCGGCCGGCCGCCAGGCGCTGGTGGTCGTGCCGGAGATCGGGCTCACCCCGCAGCTGCTGGCGCGCTTCCGGCGGCGGCTGGGCTGCGAGCCGGTGACGCTGCACTCCGGCCTGAGCGAGACCGAGCGCCTCGCCGCGTGGCTGGCGGCGCGCAGCGGCGCGGCGCAGGTGGTCGTCGGCACCCGTTCCGCCGCCTGGGTGCCGCTGGCCCGGCCGGGGCTGTTCGTCGTCGACGAGGAGCACGACGCGTCGCTGAAGCAGCAGGACGGCCTGCGCTATTCGGCGCGCGATCTGCTGGTGTGGCGCGCGCACCGCGACCGGGTGCCGATCGTGCTGGGCTCGGCGACGCCCTCGCTGGAGTCCATCCACAACGCCCGCCAGGGCCGCTATGCGCTGCTGCCGCTGCAGGAGCGCGCCGGGGACGCCACGGCGCCGCGGCTGCGCCTGCTGAACGTGCGCGGCCAGCCGCTCGACGAAGGCCTGTCGCCGCGCCTGATCGCGCACATGCACCGGCACCTGGAGGCGGACGGACAGGTGCTGCTGTTCCTGAACCGGCGCGGGTTCGCGCCCACGCTGCTGTGCCACGACTGCGGCTGGGTGGGCGAATGCCGGCGCTGCGACGCGCACCTGACCCTGCACCAGCGTCACCGGCAGCTGCGCTGTCACCACTGCGGCAGCCAGCAGCCGCTCCCGGCGCAGTGCCCGCTGTGCGGCTCCGCCGACCTGCGCGCCGTCGGCGCCGGCACCGAGCGCGTCGAGCAGGCGCTGGAACGCCACTTCCCGGGCGTGCCCGCCATCCGCATCGACCGCGACAGCACCCGCCGCAAGGGCCGCCTGGAGGATCTGCTGAGCCAGGCCACGCAGGGCACGGCGCGCATCCTGCTCGGCACGCAGATGCTCGCCAAGGGGCATCACTTCCCGGGCGTCACCCTGGTCGGCATCCTCGACGCCGATCAGGGGCTGTTCAGCGCCGACTTCCGCGCCGGCGAACGTCTCGCCCAGCAGATCGTGCAGGTGGCCGGCCGCGCCGGCCGCGCCGAACGCCCCGGCGAGGTGCTGATCCAGACCCATCACCCCGACCACCCGCTGCTGCTGCAGCTGGTCGCGGCCGGCTATCCGGCCTTCGCCACGGCCGCCCTGGAAGAACGCGAGGCGGCCGGCCTGCCGCCCTTCCGCAGTCTGGCGCTGCTGCGCGCCGAGGCCGTGGACGCGCGCGCGCCCGATGCGTTCCTGAGCGCGGCCCATGCCGCCGCCGGGCCCGCGGCCGGCGTGGAGTTCTGGGGGCCGGTGCCGGCGCCCATGGAGCGCCGCGCCGGCCGCTTCCGTGCCCAGCTGCTGCTGGTGGCGCGCGACCGCGGATGCCTGCACCGTCTGCTGGCCGACTGGGTGCCGCGGCTGGGCGGGCTGAGCTCGGCACGCAAGGTGCGCTGGTCCATCGACGTGGATCCGATCGATCTGTTTTGAGAGATAAAATTGGGGCAGACCCGAATGGAACTTACTTAAGCCCTTCTTGGCCACGGAATCCACGGAACAACACGGAAGGCATTCATTGCGCAAACCCAGGATCATCCTTTCGCGGTCGGGTCTTCGGGTTTTTCCAATAAGCTTTTTCCGAGGAGTGCCTGACGGCACGGCCGGGGGGGGTTGCGGCGCGGAAAACGCGCCCGACCCACCCTACATCCAATTTGCAGGGGCGGATCCGCAGCCATCGGTTGCACAAATCAGGCGAGCCGGGATAATAGCCGGCTTCGCGGCAGTTTCACGACCGCGCCCCCGATTCCCGGCCACTCACCCATGAAGCAGCATCTCGAACAGCTCCTCACCGACGCCGTGCACGGCCTGCAGGCGGGCGGCGGCCTGCCCGCGGACCTGGACATCGGCATCCAGCTCGAGCGCACCCGCGACCGCGCCCACGGGGATTTCGCCAGCAACGTCGCGCTGACGCTGGCCAAGGCCGCGAAGGCCAGGCCGCGCGACATCGCCGAGAAGATCGTCCACGCGCTGCCGGCCTCGCCGCTGGTCGACCGGGTCGAGATCGCCGGCCCGGGCTTCATCAATTTCCACCTGAGCCCGGCGGCCTACCACACCGTGATCGGCGACGTGCTGGAACAGGGCGCGCGCTTCGGCCGCAGCGACCTGGGCGCCGGCCGCTCCATCCAGGTCGAGTTCGTCTCGGCCAACCCGACCGGCCCGCTGCACGTCGGCCACGGCCGCGGCGCCGCCTACGGCGCGGCGGTCGCGGATCTGCTGGAGGCGGTCGGCTACCGCGTGCACCGCGAATACTATGTGAACGACGCCGGCCGGCAGATGGACATCCTGGCCGCCAGCGTCTATCTGCGCTATCTCGAGCTGTGCGGCGAGGAACTCGCCTTCCCGAGCAACGGCTACAAGGGCGATTACGTCTGGGACATCGCCGCGACCCTGCACCGCACCCACGGCGACGCGCTGCGGCATCCGGCGACCGGAATGTTCGACGGCATCCCCGCCGACGCACCGGCTGGCGGCGACAAGGAAGAACACATCGACGCGCTGATCGCCCGCGCGCGCACGCTGCTCGGCCCGGAGCGCTACCGCGAGGTGTTCGATCTCGGCCTCAACACCATCCTCGACGACATCCGCCGCGACCTGTCCGAGTTCGGGGTGGAGTACGCCGAATGGTTCTCCGAACGCTCGCTCACCGAGAACGGCACGGTGGCGCGCACCATCGAACGCCTGAAGAACAGCGGCCATGTCTACGAGAAGGACGGCGCGCTGTGGTTCCGCTCCACCGACTACGGCGACGAGAAGGACCGGGTGGTGGTGCGCGACAACGGCCAGACGACCTATTTCGCGTCCGACATCGCCTACCACATGAACAAGATGGAGCGCGGCTACTCGCGCGTCATCGACGTGTGGGGCGCCGACCACCACGGCTACGTGCCGCGCGTGAAGGCCGCGCTCGCCGCGATCGGCGACGATCCGGCCAGGCTCGACGTGCTGCTGGTGCAGTTCGCGATCCTGTACCGCGGCGGCGAGAAGGCGCAGATGTCGACGCGCTCGGGCGAGTTCGTCACCCTGCGCGAGCTGCGCCAGGAAGTGGGCCGGGACGCCTGCCGGTTCTTCTATGTCATGCGCAAGTGCGAGCAGCACCTGGATTTCGATCTGGACCTGGCGAAGTCGCAGTCGGCCGACAACCCGGTGTACTACATCCAGTACGCCCATGCGCGCGTCATGAGCGTGGCGCGGCAGCTGACCGAGAAGGGCCTGCGCTGGGACCCGACCGAGGGCGCCGCGCACCTGCAGCGGCTGACCGAGTCGCACGAAATGGATCTGATGGTCAGCCTGTCACGCTATCCGGAAGTGGTCGAGAACGCGGCCGTCAATCACGAACCGCACCAGCTCGCCCATTATCTGCGCGAGCTGGCCAACGATTTCCATACCTATTACAACGCCCACCAGTTCCTGGTCGAGGACGGCGCGCTGCGCAACGCGCGCCTGAACCTGATCCAGGCGACCCGCCAGGTGCTGGCCAACGGCCTGGGGCTGCTGGGCGTCTCCGCGCCCGACAGCATGTAGCGCTTCGTTTATAGCATCGGATGGATCGCGGCCACAGCAGGCGGCCGCCACGCAGATATGGCACGGGACTACAAACACAGGGCGAACGGCCGTTCGAAGCGCAAGCAGGCGCCCGGCTGGCTGTGGCTGGCGGCGGGCCTGGCGATCGGCCTGTTCGTCGCCTTCCTGGTCTATCTGCAGCAGCGCCCCGACGCGGCGTCGCCGAAGACCGCCGCGGCAACGACGCAGAAGCCGTTGCAGACGCCGGCACCCGTCGCCCAGAAGGATGCGCGCGAGGTCAGGAAGACGCCCAACGCCAAGGTGCCCCCGCCGCCCAAGCCGCGCTTCGATTTCTACACCATCCTGCCGGAGATGGAAGTGGTCGTGCCCGAGCAGGAGATCACCGGCAAGCAGCGCGAAGGCGTGCGCCAGGTCGAGGCGCCGGGCACCTATCTGCTGCAGGTCGGCTCCTTCCGCACCCTGCAGCAGGCCGACCAGCTGAAGGCGAAGCTCGCCCTGATCGGTCTGCAGGCCGGCATCCAGACGGTGACCATCAGCGAGCGCGACACCTGGCACCGCGTGCGCGTCGGTCCGTTCAAGGATCTCAACGCCCTCAACACCGCCCGCGCGCGGCTCAAGGAAAACCAGATCGACGCCATACTGCTGCGCGTCGGCGAGGGTTAGAGAGAGAGAGAGAGAGGGGGACAGACTTAAGTCTGTCCCCCATCCAACATGCCCCTGCGCGGTGAGCGAGGGGGACAGACTTGAGTCTGTCCCCGTCCCGCTCACCCGAAGTGGCAGACGTAGTCCAGCAGCTCCGTCACCTCGATCTCGAAATGCGAATTGCCGGGCACGCTGAAGCTGTCGCCGGCCGCATACTCCGTCCAGTCGCCGGCATCGGCGAGCTTCACGCGGCAGCGGCCCTGCGTCAGCTCCATCACCTCGGGCGCCTCGGTGCTGAAGCGGTAGACGCCGGGCAGCATCACCCCGAGCGTCTTCATCTCGCCGCTGTCGGTGACGATGGTGCGGCTGGTGACCTTGCCGTCGTGATAGACGTTGGCCTTCTTGCGGATCTCGGCGTTCTTGTAGCTCATGGTTGCGATTCCTGATGATGTATTGAAAGTCTCCATGGCCACGAAACCCACTAAATCCGCGAAAGCAGATGGATTGTCA
>JAJJPM010000023.1:0-25472 GCA_032907525.1 Gammaproteobacteria bacterium | reverse complement strand
GCCGCCTGCGGGACACCGTTCTGCAGGCCGGCATTGAAGACGTCCGCATCGTGGATACCGGCCGTGTCGGTCACCTCGAAGGCGCCGATGGCGTTGCGGCCGGCGTTCACGAACGCGCCCTCGACCATGCCGGTGGCGATGTTGTCGCTGAAGCGGCCGGGATCGGACACGAAGCCGGAACCCGCGATCTGGCCGCCGGCGCCGAACTGGACCTGCGAGCCCGTGAACTGGCCGGTCCACTCGCCGGCGCCGAAATCCATGGTCAGGCGCACATCGGTCGCACCGCGCAGATTTGCGGTCGGGCCTTCGTAGACGCCGACGACGGCACCGCCCAGATCGAGCTGACTCATCAGCGCGGCCATCTCGCTCTCGGTCGCGGCGATGCCCGCCTCGAACTCGCCGCTCAGCGCGTAGGAACCGTCCGCGGCGATCTGGCGCCACAACCCCTCCATGACGTCGGTCTCGCCCGCGACGATGCGGCCGGCGATCAGCGAGGGATCCTCGCCATCCGTGGACCTGAACCAGGTCACGCCGACGTCGGCGGGCAGATCCCCGGAGGCGATCTCATCGGGCTCGCCGGGATTCGCGCGGAAATTCACCGTTCCGCCACCCTCGCCGCCGGGATCGAGCTTGAGCGCGAACCGGCCGGTCGTGCTCTCCCTCGTGGAGCCGCTGGCATGCCGATCGATACGGGTGAAGCCGCAGGCTGCACCGGCGGCACAGGGCGCTTTGACGACGGGATCAGGCGTGGGATCCGGTTCCGGCTTGGACTCCGCCTTCGGGTCGGGGCAGTTCGCGCCCGCCTCGCAACGGCCGAGGTCGTTGCCGCCCGCCGGGGCGAAGGCAACCAGTTCTTCGCCACCCGCCGCCGGCGCCAGCACCGCCCAGCGGCCCCAGCGGTACACCGAATCGTCATCCGCGTCCTTGGCGACCGCGGCGACACCCCCCGAAACACCTGCCAAAACGACAGAAATACCCAATGCCAGCAACGGCTTGCTGAAGTTCATGCGTGTTCCCCCGGCGCTTGTTCAGGCGCGCGTGGAACTCCGCACGCCTATGGATTTTGCCGGGAGGGGAGCAAGTTTTGCGCCATGCGTCACAGAATTGATTTTTATCTTTCTATAACAGCGGCTTGCGCACGAACGACCGAAACCAGGAAAATGCCGGATGTGTAAAATTATCCAACCAGCCTCGCCCGGAGGCAGCGGTAACAGGAAAATAATCACTTAAATAATAATGACATAAAATCCAAGCCGATCGTCGGACCAGAAACGCGCGAGTTAAGAAATCCGACGATCGGCGGGCGTTATGCTCAGAAGGTCTTGCCCAGGTTCAACATGAACTGGCGCCGGTCATAGTCGTAGATCGGGACGTTCGAATTGTTCTTCGTGTACTGCAGCCCGCCACCCAGGGTCCATTTGCTCAGACGGCCGTCGCGGAACTCGTGCTGGAAGCCGAGCAGCACCCGGCGCTCGGCCTCGTCGCGCGCCACGCCGAAACCCGGCTCGACACCGTCGTAGTCCAGATCACGGTAGCTGAGCCGCGCGAACAGCGATCCGCCCGTCCAGGCCTTGAGATTGGCGCCCACGAAGGCATCGTAGCCGTCGTAGCCGAAGCGGTCGTCCTCGGCGCCGAACTCGACGGCGCGCACGCCCACCTGCGCGGCCAGCTTGCGCTGCATGAAATAGCGTCCCAGCGACGGGCCGGTCGCCCAGTAGGTGCCCTCGCGGCCGGCGTCGCCGCCCTGCGCGGTGGGCCGGTCGTCGGCGTAGTTGCGGTCGGTGACGATGGCGTCCCAGGTCAGTTCGCCATCCTTGAACTGCCAGGTGACGGCCGGGTTCAGCGAGGTGAACAGGGCCAGCTTGGCGTTCCCCAGCCAGATGTACTCGGCGCGTGCGGCCACGTTGGCGCGCCAGTGGCGCAGCACCACCCAGGCCGGCCCCGTGCTGGCGGAGAGCACCGACAGATTGAAGTCGTCCTCGGCGTTGTACTCGCGGTGGTACAGGCCGATGTCGCTCTGCCAGAGGAACACGGCGGTGCGCTCGCCGAACTCGAAGGTCTTGCCGGGCTGATAGCGGTGCGCGACGCCCGCGCCGAGCACCACGGCGTTGTCCGTGCGTTCGCGCCCGTCCAGCAGGGTCAGGGTCTGGTCGCCGATCTGCACCACGTCGGACGCCGGACCCACGTTGACGTTGGAGTCGTACATGTAGCCGAGCGAGATGGATGGCTCGACGTGATGGCGTACCGCGAAGCTCTGCTGATCCTGCTTCACCTGCGCCAGGAAGGCGAGGATGGTCACGCGCACCTCGGGCGGCGTCGTCGGATCGTCCAGCACCTCCTGCGCCAGCTTCTGTGCCTCCTCGTAGCGGAAGGCGCGGTAATAGGCGACGGCCAGTTCCAGGCGCGCCCGGTGCAGGCTCGGCTGATTGCTCAGGATGGAATGGAAGGCCTCCATGGCCGACTTCAGGCGGTCGTCCTCCAGCGCCTGCATGCCCTTCTTGAACAGTTCTTCGTTCGCATCGGCGGCCGCCCCATCCGTCTGCGCGACGGCCGCCGCGCTGAACGCCCCCATGAGCAGACCACCGATCAGCAACCGCAGCAACGACCCTCCCACCGCGTGAGCGATATCCCTTTTCATTGACTCCCCCTTGTTATGTCGGGTGTAATTCGGCGGAGGCGAGCCTCCACTTCGGCTTGTTCTTGAAGGCCTATGTTACCGAGAGCGCGGGGTGCCCAGCAATGATGCGTCGTCGACAACGCCCCGGGCGGGGCGCAGCCGCGACCCTGGCCGTCGCCATCATCACCCTCTGGCTCACGGCGGGCGGCTGGAGCACGGACGCCGCCGCGAGCCCCGGAACACCGCCGGGAACACTGCCGGGAACACCGCTGGAGCTGTTCGGCTACGCCGAGGCCGAGCAGGCCGATATCGCGCCCTTCAGGCAATGGCTGTCGGCCCTGGAACGGCATCTCCGACTCGATGTGGCCGAGGCCGACTGCAGCGAAGAGCGCTTCAACCACTGCCATCTGCGCGAATGGCTGGCATTTCTGGATTCCATCCGCGACCTGCCGCGGGCCCAGCAGCTGCAGCGCGTGAACGAATACGCCAACCGCAAGACCTACGTTCTCGACCTGGACAACTACGGGCTGGAGGACTACTGGGCCGTGGCGCGTGAATTTCTCTACAATGGCGGCGACTGCGAGGACTACGCCATCACCAAGCTGTTCTCGCTGCGCTGGCTTGGGGTCGACACCGATGCGTTACGCATCGTCGTCCTGCAGGACACCAATCTGCGCATCCCGCATGCCGTGCTCGCGGTCTACCAGGACGGCGAGATCTTCATACTGGACAACCAGATCGAGAAGGTGGTCCGGCACAGCGACATCGTCCATTACGTGCCGGTCTATTCCATCAACGAGACGCACTGGTGGATACACACGCCCAGCCTGTGACCGCGACGACGAACAACAACACTCAAGGATCGCCCTGTTGAATCTGCCCCCCTCTCCGCGTAAACCCGTACTCGCCGGCGTGACGATCCTGATCGCGCTGGTGCTCGGCGGCCTGTGGCTGATCTTTTCCTACCTCGACCTGGAACGCGACCGCGATCTGGCCGACTGGCGGATCCGCCTGGGCCTGGTCGCCGACACGCGCGCCGCGGCCATCGACGACTGGCTCGCCCGGCAGTTCGGCGGCCTGCGGGAACTGGCCGACAACGCCTCGCTGCAGCTCTATCTGAGCCAGCTGGCGGCGGCCGCCGCGAGCGATCCGGACATCGAGCCCGCGCAGCTCGGCTATCTGCGCAACCTCATCCACGCCGCCGCGGAGCGCAACGGCTATCGCGCACCGGGCGATGCCGAGCCGGTGATCCGCGCCAATATCCCCGCCACCGGCAGCCGCGGCCTGGCGCTGCTCGACCGCGAAGGCCGCGTGGTGGTGGCGACGCCCGGCATGCCGGCGATCGATCCCGAGGACCGCGCCCGGATCGGGCAGGCCCTGGCCACGAACCGGCCGACGCTGCGCGATCTGCGCCTCGACGCCGCCGGCCAGGCCACCGTCGGCTTCATCGTGCCGGTCGGCGCGGTGCAGGGACTGCAGACGGAGACCGGCCGCGGCCCGGTCGGTGCGCTGTACGGACTCAAGCCGGCATCCGAACTGTATCCGCTGCTCGCCGATCGCGGCACGCCCGCGCCGCATGCCGAGACGCTGCTGGTGCGCGCGCAGGACGACATGGTCGTCTATCTGTCGCCGCTGGCCGACGGCAGCCAGCCGACCAGGCGGCGGCTGGCGCTGAATACACCCGATCTCGCCGCCGCACACGCCCTGCGCGCGCCCGGGGAGTTCGCGCAGCTGCCCGATTACCGCGGGGTGCAGGTGCTCATGACCAGCCGGACGCTGAGCGGCGCGCCCTGGGTGCTGCTGCAGAAGACGGATGCCCGGGAGGCCCTGAAGGAGTCCGACGATCATCGGCGCTTTCTGCTGAGCGTGTTCCTGCTCACGCTGTTCTTCATCAGCGCCATCATGGTCGCCGCCTGGCGCCACGGCAGCAGCGTGCGTGCCCGTGCGATGGCCGAACGCCTGCAGGAGAAGACGCGCCTGCTGGAAGCGCAGTCGCGCCTGTTGCACGGCGTGACCGATACCCTCTCGGACTGCCTGTTCCTGATCGACGGCGGCGGCCGTCTGCTGTTCGCCAACCGCGCGCTGGAGACCGCCATCGGCGTGCCGCAGGCCGATCTGATCGGCAAGACGCTGGCCAGCATCTTCGGTCCGGACGCCGCCCAGCGCATGCAGGCCTGCGCGAACCGCCCCGCCGACGAGGAACACCGGCCGGAATCGCTGGCCATCGGTGACCGCGAAGGCCTGTACCAGTGCGCCGCCCTGCCGCTGCCAAACCCGGCCGGCTCGGGCGATGCCACGCTGGTGGTGCTGCACGACGTCACCGCCCTGCACGAGTCGGAGCGCAAACGCGCCAGCCTGCTGCGCCAGCTGATCATGGCGCTGATGCGCGCCGTCGACAAACACGATCCCCATTCGGCCAATCACTCGGCGCGCACCGCCGCCGTGGCGGCCGCCATCGGCCGGGAACTGAATCTGCCCGCGCCGGAGCTGCAGGCACTGGACATGGCCGCCAACCTCGCCAACGTCGGCAAGATCTTCGTGCCCAAGGAGATCCTCACCAAGTCGGAGGCGTTGTCCGATGCGGAACAGGAAGCGCTGAAGGAGCACGTGCGCTACGCGCGCGACATCCTCTCCAGCCTGGAGTTCGAAGGGCCGGTGCTGGAGACGATCGCCCAGAAGCAGGAGCTGATGGACGGCAGCGGCTATCCGCGCGGCCTGCGCGGCGAGGACATCCTGCTCACCGCGCGCATCCTCGCCGTCGCCAACGCCTTCGTCGCCCTGGTGAGCCCGCGCGCCTACCGCGACGCCGTGCCCATCGAGCAGGCGCTGGACCAGCTGCTCGCCGAATCGAAGGACAAGTACGACCGCCACGTCGTCGCGGCATTGTTCCACCTCGCCGAAAACAGCCGCGAGCTGGCCGATATCACGGCCGGTGCTTGAACCTCAACCACGAACAACGCCAGGCCGCGCCAAGAAAAACATGTGATAGCCACGAAATCCACGAAACCCACGAAAATTGAATATGTGGGTTTACGAAAAATACATTTCGTGGATTTCGTGGGTTTCGTGGCCAACAGGGTTTTGGCCTTTCCTTTGCGCGCCTTCGCGTCCTTTGCGGTAGAAGTGCCCAGGGTCATTCGCCGCTGTGCGGGTCCTGCGGCGGCGGTTCGTGCCGGGCGAGGCGGCGCTGGCGGATGCGCCACAGGGTGATGGCGGGGCCCGACAGGGCGTAGGTGAGGAAGCCGAAGAACAGTACCTTGGGCGGGTCGATGGAGGCGAACACCAGGATGAGCACCGCCAGCAGCAGCGCCATGAACGGCACCTTGTTCTTGAAATCCAGCTCCTTGAAACTGTAATAACGGAAGTTGCTCACCATCAGCAGGCCGGCCATCAGCGTCAGCGCGAACGCCACCCAGACGAGATCGCTCCCTTCCGCGCCGATGTCGGCGCCGGTCCATACCAGCCCCGTCACCACCGCGGCCGCGGAAGGGCTGGGCAGCCCCTGGAAATAGCGCTTGTCCGCCACCTCGACCTGCGCGTTGAAGCGTGCCAGCCGCAGCGCCGCGGCCGCCGCATAGATGAATGCCGTGAGCCAGCCGATCTTGGCCCAGAACCAGCCGTAGGCCGTCATGTCGCGCAGCGCCCATTGATACATGATCAGCGCCGGCGCCAGGCCGAAGCACACCATATCGGTGAGACTGTCGTACTGAACGCCGAATTCGCTCTGCGTATGGGTCAGCCGCGCCACCCGGCCATCGATGCCGTCCATGATCATGGCGACGAAGACCGCCAGCGCCGCCACCTCGAAGCGTCCCCCGATGGACGCCACGATGCCGTAGAAGCCGGCGAACAGGCCCGCGGTGGTGAACAGGTTGGGAAGCAGATAGATGCCGCGGCGCGCCTTGTGATTGACTGGTTCCTGATCCATATCTCCATCCCGACGGGTTGTCCTGGGAGGTCGGCGCGACCGAAGGCGTCGGCCGCCAGGCACGGAAAAGCCTGCGGTAATACCGCACAACTTGCAAGCGTCGGGCGATGACGGTTATTTGTGCACCAGCAGGCCGATGATGTCCGCCCCGGCCCGCACGTGATCGCCGGGCTGCACCTTCATCCGGCAGTTCGCCGGCAGATACAGCTCGATGTCGGAGCCCAGGGTGATGAAGCCGCAGCGCTGCCCCTGGCCGACGCGCTCGCCGAAGCCCACATAGCAGCGCGGCGCGTTGTGCAGCGGCCCGCGGTTCATGACGATGACGAGATCGTCGCCCTCGTCCGTGCGCAGCCAGACGCCCTGACGGCTGTCGGGTCCGGGGCCGCGGCGGGGTTCGAGCATCTTCCCCTCCGCGGGCGCGCGCGTGCTGAAAACGCCGTACGGATTCATGCGGATCGACACCCGCTGCGCCTCCCGATCGAGATAGGGATCGGTGACGGTCTCGATGGCGCTGACGGTCCCGTCCGCGGGACTGACGACGGCCTGCGGGGTGGACGGCACCTGCCGCAGGGGATCGCGGAACAGAAACAGCAGGGCCAGCACGCTGATCCACAGCGGCAGCGACCAGACCCAGCCGATCTGCCAGAACACGAGGATCCCCGCGCAGCCCAGCAGAAAGATGAGGGGCCAGCCCTCGCGGGCGATCAGCGGATAACGGGTTGCAGCCATGGATTACGCCAGGCGATGGAGAACGGGGCGCGCAGTATAGCGCGCCCCGCGGCGGGCGTCAGTTGCGGCTCTTGTCGACGATCTTGTTGGCCTTGATCCAGGACATCATGCTGCGCAGGCGCTCGCCGACCTCCTCGATCTGGTGCTCGCGGCCGATGCGGCGCTTGGCCTTCAGGGTCGCGGCGCCGGCTTGGTTCTCGAGGATGAACTCGCGGGCGAACTCGCCGGTCTGGATCTCGGTGAGGATCTTCCTCATCTCCGCCTTGGTCTGGTCGGTGATGACGCGCGGGCCGCGGGTCAGGTCGCCGTACTCGGCGGTGTTGGAGATGGAGTAGCGCATATTGGCGATGCCGCCCTCGTACATCAGGTCGACGATCAGCTTCAGCTCGTGCAGACACTCGAAATAGGCCATCTCCGGCGCGTAACCCGCTTCCACCAGCGTCTCGAAGCCGGCCTGCACCAGCGCGGTGGCGCCGCCGCACAGCACGGCCTGCTCGCCGAACAGGTCGGTCTCGGTCTCTTCCTTGAAGGAGGTCTCGATGATGCCGGCGCGGCCGCCGCCGTTGGCGGAGGCGTACGACAGCGCGATGTCCTTGGCCTTGCCGGAGGCGTCCTGGAACACCGCGATCAGGCTCGGCACACCGCCGCCCTGGGTGTAGGTGGAGCGCACCAGATGGCCCGGACCCTTGGGCGCGATCATGATCACGTCGAGGTCGGCGCGCGGCACGATCTGCTCGAAGTGGATGTTGAAGCCGTGCGCGAAGGCCAGCGCGGCGCCCTTCTTGATGTTGGGTTCGACGACCTCGTCGTAGAGCTTGCGCTGGTGCTCGTCGGGGGCGAGGATCATCACCACGTCGGCGCCCTTCACGGCGGCCGCGATGTCCTTGACCTTCAGCTTGGCCTTCTTGGCCTTGGCCTCGGAGGCCGAGCCCGGACGCAACGCGACGGTCACGTCCACGCCGGAATCCTTCAGGTTATTGGCGTGGGCGTGGCCCTGCGAGCCGTAACCGACGATCGTCACCTTGCGCTTCTTGATCAGGGACAGGTCGCAGTCTTTGTCGTAATAGATGTTCATCATGGGGTGATACTCCGTAATTTCAGTAGTTCTTTTCGGCGAGATACAAGAGGCAAGAGACAAGATGCAAGATGCAAGCAAAATCAATACAAACGGTTTTTACTTGTCTCTTGTCTCTTGCCTCTTGTATCTCCTATAAGCGTAATGCCTTGTCTCCCCGCGCGATTCCGGACACGCCGGAGCGCACCACTTCCAGGATCAGCGCCGGGTCGACGGCCTGGATCAGGGCATCGATCTTGTCGCCGGTGCCGGTGAGTTCGATGACGTAGCTGGCGCCGGTCACATCGATGATGCGGCCGCGGAAGATGTCGGTCAGGCGTTTCAGCTCGTCGCGCGCGGCGCCCTCGGCGCGCACCTTCATCAGCAGCATCTCGCGCTCGATGTGCGGGCCTTCGGTCATGTCCATCAGCTTGACCACATCGACCAGCTTGTTGAGCTGCTTGGTGATCTGCTCGATGACCGAGTCCGTGCCACGGGTCACGATGGTCATGCGCGACAGCGAGGGGTCCTCGGTCGGCGCCACGGTGAGCGATTCGATGTTGTAGCCGCGCGCCGAGAACAGCCCGGCCACGCGCGACAGCGCGCCCGCCTCGTTCTCGACCAGTATTGAAATGATATGCCGCATGGCGTTCTCTTAAGACCTAGCCGCGTAAAATTTTACCGCAAAGGACGCAAAGGCGCGCGAAGTAAAACCAAAAACATTGCCAAGAAAAACACCGACCCGACGCATGCTGCGACAACGTTGTCGGCGATGAACTGTCCGACCGTTTGGTTCGTTTCCGCGTTTTTTCCTGGCTAAGGTTTTCCTTTGCGCGCCTTCGCGTCCTTCGCGGTTAAAGTTCAATAATCCTCAGATCAAAATCATCTCGTTCTGGCCCGCGCCGGCCGGGATCATCGGGTAGACGTTCTCGTTCTGGTCGGTGATGAAGTCCAGGAACACGACCTTGTCGCGGATCTTCATGGCCTCCTTCAGCGCGCCCTCCACGTCGGCGGGCTTCTCGATGCGCATGCCGGTGTGGCCGTAGCTCTCGGCCAGCTTCACGAAGTCCGGCAGCGACTCCATGTACGACATGGCGTAGCGCTTCTGGTAGAAGAACTCCTGCCACTGCCGCACCATGCCGAGGTAGCGGTTGTTCAGATTGATGATCTTGATCGGCAGCGCGTACTGGCGGCAGGTGGACAGTTCCTGGATGCACATCTGGATGCTGCCTTCACCGGTCACGCAGCACACGGTCTCGTCCGGGTAGGCGAGCTGCACGCCCATCGCCGCGGGAAAACCGAAGCCCATGGTGCCCAGGCCGCCCGAGTTGATCCAGCGCCGCGGCTTGTCGAACTTGTAGAACTGCGCGGCCCACATCTGGTGCTGGCCCACGTCCGACGTGATGTAGGCGTCGCCCTTGGTCACCTTGTACAGGGTCTCGATCACGTACTGCGGCTTGATGATGTCGCTCGAGCGGTCGAACTTAAGGCAGTCCATGGCACGCCATTCGTCGATCTGCTTCCACCACGCCTTGAGCGCCTCGGTATCCGGCTTGAGCGCGCCTTCCTTGATGAACTTGATCATCTGCTTGAGCACGTTGTCGACCCCGCCGACGATGGGCACATCCACCTTCACGTTCTTGGAGATGGAGGCCGGGTCGACGTCGACGTGGATGATCTTGGCGGTCGGGCAGAACTTCTCGACGTTGCCGGTCACGCGGTCGTCGAAGCGCGCGCCGATGGCGATCAGCACGTCGCAGTTGTGCATCGCCATGTTGGCTTCGTAGGTGCCGTGCATGCCGAGCATGCCGACGAACTGCCTGTCGGTCGCCGGGTAGGCGCCCAGGCCCATCAGGGTGTTGGTGATCGGGAAGCCCAGCAGCCGCGTCAGTTCGGTCAGCGGCTTGGCGGCGTTGTCCAGGATCACGCCGCCGCCGGTGTAGAGCATCGGCCGCTTGGCGGTCATGATCAGCTCGACGGCCTTCTTGATCTGGCCGGCGTGGCCCTTCACCACCGGATTGTAGGAGCGCATGGTGACGCGTTTGGGATAGCTGTACTCGCAGCGCTGCGCGGTCACGTCCTTGGGGATGTCCACCACCACCGGCCCGGGGCGGCCGGTGCTGGCGACGTAGAAGGCCTTCTTGATGGTCTCGGCGAGATCGCGCACGTCCTTGACCAGGAAATTGTGCTTCACGCAGGGGCGCGTGATGCCGATGTTGTCGACCTCCTGGAAGGCGTCGTTGCCGATCAGCGGCGTCGGCACCTGGCCGGTGAACACCACCATCGGGATGGAATCCATGTAGGCGGTCGCGATGCCGGTCACGGCATTGGTGGCGCCGGGGCCTGAGGTCACCAGCACCACGCCGGGGCGGCCGGTGGCGCGCGCATAGCCGTCGGCGGCATGGGTCGCGGCCTGTTCGTGACGCACCAGGATGTGCTGCACCTTGTCCTGCTGGTAGAGCGCGTCGTAGATGTGCAGGACCGCGCCGCCCGGATACCCGAAGATGACATCCACGCCTTCGTCCTGCAGACAGCGGACGAAGATTTCGGCACCGGTCAATTCCACGGACATTCTCTCCTGCGAATCGCTCTGGGGCGGGACCGCGATCCCGCGAACTCGTTGTGGATAAACAAAAACGCCCGCAACACGGGCGGGCCGCCTGATGCGGGCTGAACGCCGAAAGCTACGTATATTAATCGTTCCGGTCAAGGGGCACCAGCGCCCGCCTGCCCCGGACGCCCAGGGGAAACGTGACCGGCGGCCTTGCCCCTCGCAAAGGACGCCACGTAAGCTAGCCGGACATCGCCAGACCGGCGGATCAGGGGGCAATCGCTTATGAACACGGTGCGTTTCGGCTGGATTCTGGCCGGCTGGCTGGCCGCCTTCGGCCTGGCCCAGGCGGCCATGTACAAGTGGGTCGATGAGAACGGCGTGACCCAGTACAGCCAGTTCCCCCCGCCCAGCCGCGAGTATCAGACCGTGGTGCCGCCCCCGCCGCCCGCCGAGGATCCCGAGGGCGCCCAGAAGCGTCTCGAGGAACTGATGAAGCGCCAGGACGAGTCCTACAAGGCCAAGACCGAGGCGGCGGAGAAGCAGAAACAGGCGACCGCCGAGGCCGAGCGCCGCAAGCAGAACTGCTCGACCGCCCGCGCCAATCTGGAGAAACTCACCACCGGCGGCAACCGACGCCTCATCGGCCCGGACGGCGTCGCGTATTACCCGACCGAAGAAGAACGTCAGCAGCGCATCGCCGAGGCGCGGAAGCAGATCGAGGAGTATTGTGAGTAGGGGCTAGGGACGAGGGGCTAGGGACGAGGGATTGGCCCCTAGTCCCTAGTCCCTCATCCCTCGTCCCTAGCCCTTGACTCCCGCCTGCCCTTACAATCGCACTCCCGTCGCCAACCAGAACCGTGTCCGAAACATGCGCACCTCCCGCTTTCCCCTCGCCACCCTGAAAGAAGTCCCCGCCGATGCCGAGGTCGTCAGCCACAAGCTGATGCTGCGCGCCGGCATGATCCGCAAGGTCGCGGCCGGGGTATACAACTGGCTGCCGCTGGGACTGAAGGTGCTGCGCAAGGTCGAGGCCATCGTGCGCGAGGAGATGGACCGCGCCGGTGCGCTGGAGGTGCTGATGCCTTCGGTGCAGCCGGCCGAGCTGTGGCAGGAATCCGGGCGCTGGGCGATGTACGGGCCCGAACTGCTGCGCATCCGGGACCGCCATGACCGCGAGTTCTGCTACGGCCCGACCCACGAAGAGGTCATCACCGACCTGGCCCGCCGCGAGCTGAAGAGCTACAAGCAGCTGCCGGTGAACTTCTACCAGATCCAGACCAAGTTCCGCGACGAGGTGCGTCCGCGCTTCGGCGTGATGCGTGCCCGCGAATTTCTGATGAAGGACGCCTACTCCTTCCACGCCGACCAGGCCTCGCTGGAGGAAACCTACCAGGTCATGTTCGACACCTACACGCGCATCTTCACGCGTCTGGGCCTGAAATTCCGCCCGGTGCAGGCCGACACCGGTTCGATCGGCGGCGCCGTGTCGCATGAATTCCATGTACTGGCCGATTCCGGCGAGGACGCCATCGCCTTCTCGGACGCGAGCGGTTACGCCGCCAACGTGGAACTTGCCGAGGCCGTCGCGCCGGCCGGCGCGCGCCCCGCCGCAACGCAGACCATGGCCAGAGTCGCCACGCCCGGTGCGCGCAGCATCGAAGAGGTCAGCGGTTTTCTGAAAGTCGCGCCGTCGCAATGCGCGAAGACCCTGCTGGTGCAGGGCGCGAAGGAAGGCACGGTCGTGGCGCTGGTCGTGCGCGGCGATCATGAACTGAACGCCATCAAGGCCGAAAAGCACCCCGCCGTCGCCAGCCCGTTCGCCTTCGCCAGCGACGCACAGGTGAAGGCCGCCACCGGCGCCGCACCCGGCTCGGTCGGCCCGGTGGGGCTGAAGATCCCGGTCATCGCCGACCGCGCCGCCGCGCACCTGGCCGACTTCGTCTGCGGCGCGAACGAGGATGGCCAGCATCTCACCGGCGTGAACTGGGGCCGCGACCTGCCCGAACCCGAGGTCGCCGATCTGCGCAACGTCGTGCCCGGCGACCCGAGCCCGGACGGCCAGGGCATCCTCGCCATCGCGCGCGGCATCGAGGTCGGCCACATCTTCCAGCTCGGCACCAAGTACAGCGAGGCGCTGAACGCCCGCGTGCTCGACGAGAACGGCCGCGAGTCGGTGATGATCATGGGCTGCTACGGCATCGGCGTGTCGCGCGTGGTCGCCGCGGCGATCGAGCAGAACCACGACGACAAGGGCATCCTCTGGCCCGAGCCCATCGCGCCGTTCAAGGTCGCGCTGCTGCCGATGGGCATGAAGAAGTCCTACCGCGTCGCCGAGGCCTGCGAGAAGCTCTATGCCGAGTTCCAGGCCGCCGGCATCGAGGTGCTGTTCGACGACCGCGACGCCCGTCCCGGCGTCATGTTCGCCGACATGGAGCTGATCGGCATCCCGCACCGGGTGGTGGTCGGGGAGAAGAACCTGGACGCCGGCGTGGTCGAGTACAAGCGGGGCCGCGCCGAGGCGGAACTGGTGCCGCTGGATCAGATCGCCGCGCGGCTCAAGTAGTCCTGACACGGCGCCGACAGCGTTAACCGACAAGGAAAATCTCAGCCACGGAAAACACGGACAAATGCTTTCGCCACGAAATCCACGAAACCCACGGAAATTGAATACGTGGTTTTACGAAGGAATCTTTTGTGGGTTTCGTGGGTTTCGTGGCTATGAAAGAGTGTTTTCCGTGGCAAGAAATTTGTGCGCGGGCGCTGCCGCGGCTCTGCTGGCCGTCTCCGCCACAGTCGGCGCCGCCGTGCAGGAGCGCCCCGACGCGGCGGACCGGGTCCTGCTCAGCCAGGCCATCACCACCGCGGAGAGCTTCGACGACCGCTTCGACGCCGAGGTCTGGCTCACGGACATGGCCAACCGGCTCAGGCGCTGGGACGAGATCCCCGCCGAGGAGCGCATCCTGATCCTGAAGACCGTGCACCAGGAGGCGACCCATGCCGGCCTGGCGCCGGAACTGGTGCTGTCGGTGATCCACGTCGAGAGCAACTTCGACCGCTTCGCCATCTCGTCGGCCGGCGCGCGCGGCCTCATGCAGGTCATGCCCTTCTGGCTCGACGAACTGAACCGCCCGGAGGACGACCTGTTCGACATCCGCACCAACATCCGTTTCGGCTGCACCATCCTCCGACACTACCTCGACCGCGAGAAGGGCAACCACTCCCGTGCCCTGGCCCGCTACAACGGCAGCGTCGGCAAGACCTGGTACCCCATGCGCGTCTTCGAGGCCATGCGCAAGCGCTGGTATCTCCAGTAGCTCCCCTTCAACGCGAAGGCGCGGGTCCGCCTCAGCGGTTCCGTTCCGCGAAGGCCAGGATCTCCGGAACCTGCTTTGCGATGCCCTGATCGATGAGGCCGGGCAATATGCCGTTGATGCGCGCGAACAGCTTTTCCGGGAAGCCCAGATACGCCTCCGGCCTGTCCTTCTCGATGGCCCGCACGATCTCCCCGGCGACCCAGCCCGCGTCGTCCATGTGCATCATGCCGCGCTCCGCCATGAGATGGACGACCTCCGGGTTGAGCGGCGTTCTGACCGCGCGCGGCGAGACATAGGTGACGCCCACGCCGCTGCCGGCCAGCTCGCGCCGCAGGGCCTGAGAGAAACCGCGCAGTGCGAACTTGCTGGCCGAATACGCGGCGAAGCACGGGAAGCCGATGCTGCCGAACATCGAACCGATGTTGACGATGCGGCCGCTGCGCCGCGCCAGCATCCCGGGCAGCACGGCGCGCGCCAGCTGCATGGGCGCCTCGACGTTGATCTGGGTGATGCGCCGGATGGTCTCCGCGTCGCTGTCCTGAAAGCGCCTGAAGTCGAGGACGCCGGCCAGATTGATCAGCACATCGATGCCGCCGTAGGCCTTCTGCATCTGCTCCACGACCTTGTCGCGATCCTCCGCACAGGTGATGTCCGCGGCGCGGGCGACCGCGTCCGCCGACTGGCGCTGCGACAGATCCTGGGCCGTCTGCGCCACCGCCTGCTGGTCGCGGTCGACCAGATACAGGCGTGCCTGCCGTTCGGCCAGGAGGCCGCACAGGTGCCGGCCGATACCGCCCGCCGCGCCGGTCACCAGGATACGTCTGGAATGCAGATCCATGCTGTGTCGTCCTCTACGCGCGACCGCGGTCAGGAATCGGACTTGATCCGCGCGATCAGCGCCTGGATCTCGTGGCGACGGCCGGCGTCGGCATCCGCACGGGCCGGCCGCGGCGGCGCCTGCAGAGCCTTCTCCAGCGCCTGCAACGCCTCGTCCGTACGGCCCTGCCGATACAGGAAGTCGCCGTAGAAATAGTTGGGGTCGATGCCGTCGGGATTGATCTGCAGGGCCTTCTTCAGCAGTGCCTCGGCCTTGTCGTCGTCACCGAAGCCGACCGGCCAGCCGGGGACCTGGTAATACAGACTGCCGAGGCTGGTGTAGATCGAGCCGTCCAGCGCGTCCGCGTCGATCTTCTCCGCTTCGAGCAGCAGGTCGCGCGCGGCCTTCACCTTCGACAGTGCGCCGAATCCGCCGCTCGCGCCGGCGTGCGTGCTCAGGACGATGGCCTTCCAGATCTTCGGCTCCGCGCGGCCGGGATAGGCCTGCAGCAACGCATCCGCCCGCTTCTCCAGTTCGGTGAAGGCGGCAGCCTGCCGGTCCTTGGGCAGCTGATAGTGGATGCGCGCCCATTCGTGCTGCACGGCGGCCACGCCGGCGGCGAGGCCGCCGTCCTGCGCGACCGCCAGCGCGGAGGAAAACATCATCAGCAGTGCCAAGATCGATTTCGCTGTCCGTGACATGTCGGTTTCTCCAGGTTCGGTTTGTCAGGCAAGACTGCGGAAGACGTCGCCGTACAGGCGATAGAACATGCCCGCGCAGTGCAGCAGCGCGTCGACGTCGTCCGGATCGTCGAAGCGGTTCACCAGGGACTGGAAGAACCGTATGTGCTCCTGATCCAGGGAGCCGTGCGAGGTGAGATAGCGGAACGCGCCCTTGGGCAGTCCGAGGCTGCCCTGGATGGCGTCGGCCGCATGGCTGGCCAGGGCCGCGCTGGTGCTCTCCAGCACGAACACCATGCCGAACATCCCCGCCGGATTGCGGCGCTGGATGGTGTCGTAGGCGTAGGCGACCATCAGCTCCGTCGCGGGGAGGGGTCTCGCGGCGCGCGCCGCCCCGGCATCGCCTCCGCAGGCGGCGATGTCGTCGAGGATCCATTCCTCATGGCCGACCTCCTCCTCGATGTATTCACCGAGCGCCTGGCGCAGCCAGTTCAGTCGGTCCGGCAGTCGGTAGCCGCAGCCCATCAGCAGAGGCACGGTGTGGCGGACATGGTGGTAGGCCTGGCCGAGGAACGCGCGGTATTCGTCGAGCGTGACCCGGCCCTGCAGGGCGCGCTGCAGGATCGGTATGCCGAGGAATTCCCTGCGTGCGGTCTCGGTCGCGGCGACCAGGCGATCGTAGACGGAGGTCATCTCAGACTCCTGCGTAGAGACGTTCGATCTGTGCTGCATAATGCCTCGCGATGGCGGTGCGGTCGGGCGCGCCGGCCGCCGTGGCGAGGCCGTTGCGCGATGAGAATGGTTCGTCGCCGAGCGTCCAGGCGCGGATGCGCGCGTAATCGGGCAGACGCCGGTTGGTCGCGTCGATGGCCTCGGACAGCTGCGTGGACGTGGCCTGCGGGTGCGGCACGATCACACCGACGCTGAACGGGCGGCCTTCGCCGAACACCGCCGCCTGCAGGATCGCGCCGCTGCCGGCCAGCTCGCTCTCCACCCACTCGGGCGCCACGTTGCGGCCGAAGGCGGTGGCGAAGGCGGTCTTCTTGCGGCCGGTGATGTAGAGATAACCGTCCGCGTCGAGACGGCCGAGATCGCCGGTCGGCCAGTAGCCGTCGCGCGGCGCCGCGCCACCGAGATAGCCCGAGAACAGGTTCCCGCCCACCTCGATCTCGCCATCCGCCGCGATGCGCACGCGCACGTGCGGCAGCGGACGGCCGACGCTGCCGACGCGCTCGGCGCCCGGCGTATTGAGGCTGACCACCGAGGCCGATTCCGACAGGCCGTAGCCCTCGTAGACCGGCAGGCCCAGGGTGCGGGCGCGTCCGATCAGCACCGGCGAGGTCGGCGCGCCGCCCACCGCGATGAAGCGCAGCGAGGCCGGCAGCGCGACGCCGGCGGCGCGCGCCTCCGTCAGTACCTTGAGCAGTTGCGGCACCAGGATGATCGACGTCGGCGCATGGCGGTGCAGCGCCTCGATCAGACGGTCGGGCTGCACGCCGCTCGAGCCCTGCATGCCGCAGGCCGCCAGGTCCGGCACGCCCGCCAGGCCGCCGCTCGCCAGCGGCGCGTACACCCCGCCGATGTTCTCCAGCAGCGTGCTGAGCGGCAGCAGCGACAGGCTGCGGTCGTCCGGCCCGCCGGAGACGGCATCGACGAGTGCCAGCGTCACGCGTTCGATCGCCTCGCCCGGGAGGCAGACGCCCTTCGGCGCACCGGTGGTGCCGGAGGTGTAGGTCAGTTTCGCGGTTCCGGGCGGCAACGGCCCGGCTGCCACGTGGTCGCGTTCCCACGCCGATATGGTGCATCCCGCAATGGCGTGCTCCGCGCCGGGCTCGCAGCCCAGCAGCGCCGCCACACGCGCCGGCTGATCGGTGAGGATCAGATCCGGCGCGGCATCGGCGAGCAGGTGCGCGATCTGCGCGTCGGAGAAGAAGGTCGGCACGGGAATGCCGGCGGCGCCGCGCAGCTGCACGGCGAGATCGGTCACCACCCAGGCGCAGCCGTTCGCCAGCAGAAAGGCGATGCGCCGGCCTTCGAGCCGTCCGGCCAGCGCCTCGGCCTGCCGCCACAGCGTCGCGTAGTCGAGCGTGACGGCACCGTCCGTCAGGGCCGGCGCCGACGGCCGCCGCCGCGCCTGCGCGGCGATGCGGGCGAGCAGACCGTTCACAGACCGCCGACCTGACTGTCGCGCTGCATCCGCAGCGGTGTCGCCGCCTGTGTGCGCGCCTGCTCGAGCAGGGCCTGGAGCAGCGGCTGGCGGGGCGAGACGCTGCCGCTCAGTTTGCGCTGGCCGGCGGCGATGTCGCCGGCGCACACCAGCGGTCCGCCCGCGTAGTAGCTGCCCCAGCTGCGGGCCGCGTCGCCGAGGCGGGCGGGGTCGGCGGGCGCGAGCGGCAGCGGATTCAGACCCAGCCTCTGGAAGGCGTTGATCAGCGGTCTCACGGCGGTGAACAGCACCCAGCGGTAGCCGGCCGCGTGCAGATACAGCGTGACCGCCGCGATCAGCCAGCGCGCCTGCCCCGGACTCGCCAGAGCCAGGTTGCCCACTTCGACGATCCGCTGCCGCTCGACCGGCTCACCGCACACCGCGCGGATCGCCTGCTCCGCCGGCGCATCCAGGTACTGCTCCGCGAACAGCGGCTGGCCGTGGCCGCAGCGGTAGCCCACTGCGGCCCGCAGTTGCGCCCGGGCGCTGAAGGCCAGCAGTTGCGGATAGAAAGACTGGATGTCGGCGCCGTAGCTGTGCCGGAACAGTACGTGTATGAACCGTTCGACGGCCGGACGGTCCGGATGACCGACCGGCACGAGCCGCAGGGTCATGGCCTGCTGCAGCTCGGCGAGCAGCGGATCGACGCCTTGGAGCGTGCAGGGACTGGCGACCGACGGAACCGTATGCATCTGGAGACTCGCTGTGAGGAGACCGTTGCCTGCCCCGGAGCGAGATCCGTGCCATGTCGGCATCATGTTGTCTCTAAAGGAAATAACGGATATTTCGGCAGGGACGCACCCTCTGCAATGACTTGCAGTGCGCAAATTTCGTAGACATTTTCTGCGCGGCCGCGGCCCGGATCACGGCGCTTGGGGTGCGTCCCGCCGGGCCGGCGGGCACAGTCCGTCCAGGGCCGTGCGCGCCGCCTCCGGCACCGGCAGCCTCAGTACCGGCCGCACGCCGTCCGCCGCGCCGTGCTCGAGGTAGCAGGGAACCACATAGCCGATCGCCCCCGGCGTACGCGCCACGAAGCGGACCACAGCGGCCTGCGACCCCAGCACATAGGGCGGACGCACGCCATGGAAGTAGCGCTGGTTCCAGTACCCCTGCAGCTCGTCGCCGGTGGCATGGAACAGCGCCAGCGAAAACGCCTGGCGCAGCGGATTGTCGGGCGGCAGATTGACCGGCACGAGCTTGCGCCCGGCGGCATCGACGAAGATCTTTTTCAGATAGATGTCCCGCAGGCCGCCCTGCTCCAGCTCGATCGGCGGCGCATCGGCCGCGACGATCACGGCGATCTCCTCGACCGCCCCGGCACTGCCCCAGACCAGCAGGCCGCAGAACGCGAGGCCGTAGGTTCGCTGGCGGCGTCGACGCTCGGCCATGGATCAGAACAGAATCGCCAGCGAACCGAGCCAGCCGCCGGGCGAGACGAGTTCGTTGCGGTCGCCGCCGCGGTATTCGAGCTTCACGGACACGGCGCGGTGCGGACGGTAGGTCAGCCCGGCGGTGCGGATGACGGCCGTCTCCGGCTGCACCGAGGTCCGGTAGCGCTCGTAGCGGCCGATGAGGAACAGCCGCGCCGGCAGCGGCATCACCGCCTGCACGAAACCGCCGCGCTCGCCGGGTTCGCCGCCGCCGCTGTCGCGCCGGAGCCATTCGCCGCTCAGTTCGGCGAACGGCGCGTCCCAGAACACGTCCACACCGATCAGATCCTTGGGCTCGCGGAGATCCTCCATGCGGAAATGCGCATAGGACATGCCGAGGCTGAAGCGCTCGTCCAGGCTGTGGTAGACGAGACGCCCGCCGGTCGCGTGCCGGAACGCGCCCACCGTGGGAATGTCGGGGTTGGCGTCCTCGAAGGCGCGCTCCTCCTTCTGGCCCGGATCGAGCGTCTCGGTGTCGTCGACGAACAGGCTGTAGTCGATACCGTTCACGCCCACGGGCACGGCGCCGTACACCATCGCCCCGCTGGCCTGGCGCGCGAAGGACACAGAGGTCGTCAGCGGACGCGACACCGTCCAGACCAGCGGGTCCGCGTGGATGAGGTTCCAGCGGCCGACGGGGGTGAGAAATTTGCCGACGCGCAGATTGGCGTATTGGCGGGGGCGGTAATCGACATACAGACGTTCGATCTCGATTTCCGCATCCGCGGCATCGATACCGTCCCGGGAAATGCTCAGTGCGTCGCCGATCTCGATCTCGGAAAAGACGTTCCAGCGATCGCCCGGTTCCCAGCCGATGAACAGGCTGAGATCCTTTATTCCGAGCGAGGAGTCGACGTCGTCGAGATCGAGGTATCTGAGACTGAGATAACCGCCCAGCGTCAGCTGCCGCTGCGGGAAGCTCAGTCCCTGCCCCAGATCATAAGGCGCATGCTGCCAGTCGGAATCGCGGGTAGAATCTTCCGCCGCCGCGCCGAGGGCGAGCGGACCGAGCAGCATGGCGAGCAGCGTTCCCCGCCATCCTGCGGGGCGCAGCCTTGGCACTGATGGTCGGTCTCGGTTACTGTCTGGAACCATGGCTGCGAACACACCGCCTCCGATTGCGCGGCCAAGACTTTACCGGGGTTGCCGGCGCGGCACCAGCCCCGCACCGACCGCCGCTCGAGCGGCAGAGGAAGAACCGGTCCGTGACCATCCGACGAGCCTTGCTGCGCGCCTTCCTGTGGCTGGTGCTGGGCGCCACCGTGAGCGTGGGCGCCCTGTCCTTCTTCGAGTTCCGCCGCACGCTGCAGACCGAGATCGCGGCCAACCTCCAGTTCGGCGCCAGCGCCGTGCTGCAGCGCATCGACACCTTTCTGTTCTCGCAGCTGGAAAACCTGCGGGTGTGGCCGCGCCTGGAGGTCATGCAGGACATCCGCGTGGGCGATGTCGACAAGCGCCTCGCGCACTTCCTGTCCGATCTGCACACCGGCCAGGGCACGGTATACGCGACGCTGCTGGCGACCGACAGATCCGGCACGATCGTGGCCGCCAGCGACCCGGCCGCCGCCGGCGCGATGCAGCTGGATACCGCGGCCTGGCAGCGCATCCCCGGCGACGGCCTGTCCGATGTGCTGCTGCAGCCCGCCGCCCTCCGCAGCGGCGACACCGTCGCGCTGCGCGCGGCGATTCCCGACGCCTTCGGCCAGGGCGATCTGGGCTATCTGTACGCGCTGCTCGACTGGAACGAAATACTGCGGCTGCTCGACCACGCGGTGAGCGGCAAGACCCGCAGCGCGGTGCTGCTGGATGCCGAGGGCCGGGTCATCGGCGCGTCGCGGGATCTGCGCGAACGGCTCGACACGGCGCAGATCCGCCTCGACGACTGGCTCGCCGCCGGCGCGGCCAGTTTCGTGCGCGACGGCCGGGCACTGGGCCATGCGTCGGTGCTGGTCGGCTCGGCCACCTCGACCGGCTATCAGCATTTCCGCGGACTGGGCTGGCAGGTCTTCATGGTCGAACCCACCCGGGCGGCGTTCCGGCCCATCCGGCGCCTGCTCTGGACCATGCTCGCGCTGCTGCTGCTGACGCTGTCGGTGGCGGCCTGGATATCCTGGCGGCTGTCGCGGCGCATCGCCCGGCCGATCATGCGACTGACCGAGTTCACACGCGACTTCCGCAGCGATCCGGCGGCGCGCCCGCCGGCGGCCCGTACCGCCATCGCCGAGGTCGACGAACTCGCACGCGCCTTCGGCGCCATGGTGGAGGCCCTGGAGCGCTCGCGGGAACAGATCGTGCGCGCGGGCAAGCTCGCGGTGGTCGGTGAAATGGCCGCCATCATGGCCCACGAAGTGCGCACGCCGCTGGGCATCCTGCGCAGCTCGGCACAGCTCCTGGAGCGCCAGCCGGACCTGGGCGAGCGCGAACGCGAACTGATCGGCTACATCACCAGCGAGACCGACCGCCTCAACCGGCTGGTCACGCTGCTGCTGGAATGCGCGCGGCCGCGCCCGCCCGAGTTCGGTCCGCGCGACGTGCACGAACTCATCGCCGCCGTGATGAATCTCCTCAGCACGAAGGCCGAGAAGAAACGGGTCCGGCTGACCGCCGCGCTGGACGCCCGCGACCCGGTGCTCGCCTGCGACGGCGAACAGCTGACCCAGGTATTCCTGAACCTGGTGCTCAACGCCCTGGATTTCGTGCCCGAGGGCGGACGCATCGAGATCCGCACCCGGGACGAAAACGGCGCCCTCGCGGTCAGCGTGCTCGACGACGGCCCCGGCGTGCCCGCCGGGCTGCGCGCGCGGATCTTCGATCCGT
The DNA here is from genome assembly GCA_032907525.1 of Gammaproteobacteria bacterium. Lineage (GTDB taxonomy): Bacteria > Pseudomonadota > Gammaproteobacteria > Thiohalobacterales > Thiohalobacteraceae > JAHJQQ01. Next base: position 3,326 of record JAJJPM010000023.1, on the reverse strand, counting down.
TCTTCAGCCGCCGCGAGGGCGGCATCGGCCTGGGACTGACCATCGTGCAGCAGATCGTGCAGGTGCATCATGCCGGCATCGAGGTCGGTGAAAGCCCCTGGGGCGGCGCGCGCTTCGATATCCGTTTCCCCCGCGCGCCGCAGGCGGCCTGACGCGATGCCATCGACCGGACCGAAATCCATGGAACCCAGACGCATCCTGGTAGTCGACGACGAGGCCAAGATGCGCCGGCTGCTGGAGCTGGCGCTGAAGGGCCTCGGCCACGAGGTCGTGCAGGCCGAAGACGGCGAAGCCGCGCTGGCCGCGTTCGACACGGCGCCCTTCGACCTGGTGCTGAGCGACCTGCGCATGCCGCGCATGGACGGCCTGCAGCTGCTGCGCGCGCTGCGCGAACGCGGCGAAGACGTGCCGGTCATCGTGCTGACCGCCTATGCGAGTATCGAGACCGCCGTCGAGGCGATGCGGCTGGGCGCGGCGGACTACATGCTGCGGCCGCTGGAGATGAAGGACATGGAGCTCGCGGTCACGCGCGCCCTCGCCCTGGGCTCGGTGCAGCGCGAGAACCGCTTCCTGCGCGGCGAGGTCGACAAGGGCTGGGGCGAGTTCGTCGGCAGCAGTCCGAAGATGCAGGAACTCTACAAACTGGTGGAACAGGTGGCGCCGGCGCGCAGCAATGTGTTCATCGTCGGCGCGACCGGCACCGGCAAGGAGCTGGTCGCCCGCGCCCTGCATCAGGCCTCCGGCCGCGCCGGACTGTTCGTTCCGGTGAACTGCGCGGCCATCCCCGCCGACCTGCTGGAGAGCGAACTGTTCGGCCATCAGAAGGGCGCCTTCACCGGCGCGGTGCGCGACCGCGTCGGCAAATGCGAGCTGGCCGACGGCGGCACGCTCTTCCTGGACGAGATCACCGAGATGCCGCCGGCCCTGCAGGCCAAGCTGCTGCGCGTGGTGCAGGAGGGTATGGTGGAACGGCTCGGCGCACAGCTGCCCAAGAAGGTCGATCTGCGCATCGTCGCCGCCACCAACCGCGACCCGCAGCAGGCCGTCGACGCCGGGCTGCTGCGCCAGGATCTGTATTTCCGGCTCAACGTCGTGCGCATCGACGTGCCGCCGCTGCGCGAACGCCGCCAGGACATCCCCCGGCTCGCGGAACACTTCCTGCACAAGTACGCGCTCGAACTGGGCCGCAAGATCCCGCGTCTCGATCCGGCGGCGCTGGACTGTCTGCTCGGCTACGGCTGGCCCGGCAACGTGCGCGAGCTGGAGAACATCATGGAGCGCGCCTGCGTCCTGTGCCGGGGCGACCGCGTGACGCCCGAGCACCTGCCGCCGGATATCTTCCGGCGCGATGCCGCGCCCGACACCGCCGCGGCCGTCGCCGCCCGGGAGCCGGAATCCCTGGCCCTGCACCCGCAGATCGAGGCACTGGAAAAGGCGCTGATCGAAAAGGCGCTGGAACGCAGCGGCAACAACAAGGCCGCCGCCGCGCGGCTGCTGGAGATCAGCGAACGCGCGTTGTGGTACAAAATCAAGCGCTACGGCCTGTGACGGCGGCACATGGCGCGCCGCCATGCCGTCCCGCGGTTCAGCCCACGAGCTGCGTCAGCACCTCCACATCGGCCCGGTCCTGCCAGAGGGTGGCGGCCGCGTCTCTCACCACCGCTTCCGTCAGCCCCAGATCGCCCAGCACGTCGGCGGGCAGGACATCCGTTTCGTTGGCGCCCAGACCGTAGCGGGCGAGCGCCCGGGTGGTGATCGTCACCAGCTGCGCACAGGCGGCGTGTTCCCCCCGGTAGCCGGGGTCGTGATGGTGCCGGGCCGCGCACACGAGGGCGTCCGGCAACCCCCAGCGTTGCAACAGGTCGGCGCCCGCCTCCTCGTGCGACACGCCCAGCAGCCGGCGCTCGATGTCGGGCATGGGGGCATGCGTGTTCGCCAGCCGGTGGCACTCGAGCAGGGCGTACTCGTGCGGAAAGACATGCCCCATGAAAAGCCGGCCGAAGTCGTGCAGCAGCCCCGCCGCATAGGCGGTTCCCGGACGGACCCCGCAGGCGTCCGGGAGCCGCTCGGCCAACCGCTGGGCCAGCACGGCACAATAGACCGCGTTGCGGCGATAGGCGGTCAGGCCCAGCACGCCTTCGATCGGGAGACGGAAGCCGCGACCGATGCTCATGCCCACCGCGAGGCCCAGCGCCATGTCGAAGCCCAGCACGCGCACGATGGCCTGCCTGACGTCGCCGATCCTTCCCCGGTAGCCGTAGAAGGCGGAGTTGGCGCAGCGCAGGATGCCGGCCGCCATGGCACCGTCCAGCTCCACGATCTCCGCGAGCTCGTGCGGCCCCGCATCGGCATCGCCCATCAGCTCGAACAGCTTCGTGGCGCACTCGGGCAGCGCCGGCAGCCCCTTGCAGTCCCGGACGGCGTCGTCGATCCGTTGCGCGAACGATGGCTCCGGTCCCGCCACCGGAACGGGGCGCCCGCCGTCCGCCTCCGGCGCCCGCATCGGCACGGAAAACCGGCCCAGGCGCACGTCCCCGAGGATGCGCTGGAACTCCTGGACCGACATGCGCAGACGCAGCCTCCCGCGCCCGGGCGAGAACCTCACCGCGAGCTGCGAATACAGGCTGACGTCGACGATCGACTGCAGACCATAGGCCTGCGCGAAGGGCGGCCATTCGGCCTCTTCGCAGTCCGCGAACAGCGCCTGGGCGCGTGCGTCCGCGAGTGGATACAAGGTGCGGCCGAGCGTGCGCTGCACGGCGTTCACGTCGAGCAGCCGCTCCGACGGCACGACGGCGATCACCACGCCGCGCTCGTCCTCCATGGCCACCGCGCGCGCCCAGGGCTGCGCATCAGGGCCGGACGATGCGGTTTTCAGAGCGATGCGCGGCTCGATCACGTATGCGGCGTGCCGCTGTTCCAGATATTTCTGCAGATTGTTCGGTAGCATTGTTCCCCCCACCCGTCACGGTAGACCGTGCGCCCCCCTTGGCTGCACTTCGACGTCGCGTCGAAGCAATTCCCGTGCCTTCCTGCGGATTCGTCGTCGAATGCGTCTTACTTCGTGTCCCGCGGGATCGCAACGGCATGCCGGCCGGATGAGCGTATCCGCATCGGATCACCGGTATGCGTAGTCCATCCGCCGACAAGCTGCACAAACACGACGCGACGAGCCACTGATCCGTCACGCGGCGGCGATCGACGCCGGCGCGCGGACGGCAATGCGAGGAACTGCGGAAAGATCGGTAACGGCGCCGCCGCGCTGCGCGAACGGACGCCCTGGACTCCCCTCGTTATAGATTCTTGTTTATCGAGGCTGACTGTTA
>JAJJPM010000022.1:0-5968 GCA_032907525.1 Gammaproteobacteria bacterium | reverse complement strand
GTGCATCGACGATGGATTTTGTGATGGCCAGGCCGAGGCCCGCGACCTCGCTGCTGCCACGGGTACGGGAGGGGTCGTCGCGGTAGAAGCGGTCGAAGAGATGGGCGAGATGGTCCGGAGGGATCTCCGGCCCCGGATTCTCCACGCCGACCGCGACACTCCCGTCGCTCTGCGCGGTGACGGATGCCACGATCGTCCTGTCGCGCTCCGTGTACCTCAACGCGTTCGACAGCAGATTGCTGAGGGCACGGCGCAGCATGAGCCGATCCCCGGTCACCGTGCCGTCGCCACGCACGCTCAGCGTGACGCCCGATTCCTCGGCGAGCGGCTCATAGAATTCGATGAGCTGCCGGAGTTCGCTCGCCAGATCGACCGTGTCGCGCTGGGGTACGATGAGCCCGTGATCCGCCTTCGCGAGAAAGAGCATGTCTGACGTCATTCTGGCCAGGCGATCGTATTCCTCGAGATTCGAGGCGAGGATTTCCTGGTATTCGTCCACCGAACGCGCCTTCGACAGCGCGACCTGTGTCTGAGTCATGAGATTGCTGATGGGAGCGCGCAGCTCGTGTGCCAGATCGGAGGAGAAATTCGACAGGCGCTGGAAGGCATCCTCGAGGCGGGAAAGCATGTCGTTGAAGGACACGGCCAGATCGGTCAGCTCAGCGGGGACCGTATCCAGCCGCAGGCGGTCGTTGAGCTGGCTGGCGGAGATCCCCTTGGCGACGAGGGCGATGCGGCGCACCGGAGACAGGCCCACATGGGCGGCGAACCATCCCAGCACCGCTGAAACGGCCATGCCGAACACGAACAGTATCCAGAGGGATTCCTGGAACGTCCGCATGAATTCCCGGCGGTGCTGTATATCGACGGCGATCGCGACAGTGAAGAGCGGTCGCCCCGCAAGGCCGGCCGGCACCGCAGCCGTGATCCCTGAATAGCCGTGTCCGCCGCGTTCCCAGGTGACGGGTCTTGGCGGTTGGGAGGTGACGGTGTGCTGCTTTTCGGTCAGACCGGGTGGGAAGTGCGCCCCAGGCGTGGCGTACAACGGCCGGCCGTTCTGATCGATGACCACGACCGACAGCGCGGGGTGTCCGACCAGTGCATCGTCGAGCTGCTGCGGGAGTGCCGCCAGGTCGGCCGTCGAACGGACCTTGGCGATGGCGTGGCGGGTCAGTTCGAGCTTGCCCCGCAGTTCGCCGAGGTCCTGTTCCTCGAAATGCGTCTCGGCGACGAGGCCGGTCAGGGCGCCGACCGCCAGCAGCACCGTGGTGGACGCCAGCGCGAACAGCAGGGTCAGTCGGAGCGTGATCGAGCGGCGTCGCGCCATCACGCGGATTCCGGCACTTCCAGCACGTAGCCCATGCCGCGGACGGTGCGGATCAGCTTGGGCGTGAAGGCGTCATCGACTTTCGCACGCAGGCGACGGACGGCGACTTCGATGACGTTGGTGTCGCTGTCGAAATTCATGTCCCAGACCTGCGAGGCGATCAGGGAGCGCGGCAGCACTTCGCCCTGGCGGCGCAGCAGCAGTTCCAGCAGTGCGAATTCCTTGGCGGTGAGATCGATGCGCGTTCCGCCGCGGTAGACCCGCCGCCTGAGCAGATCCAGTTCCAGGTCGGCCGCCGTGAGGACGCTGGGTTCCGTATGCCGGCCGCGACGCAGCAGCGTGCGCACGCGGGCCAGGAGCTCGGCGAACGAAAAGGGTTTGATGAGGTAATCGTCCGCGCCCAGTTCGAGGCCCTTGACGCGGTCCCCGACCTGGTCGCGCGCCGTCAGAAAGATGACCGGCGTCTCCTTGCCCGCTCTGCGGAGGGATTGCAGCACCTGCCAGCCGTCCATGCCGGGAAGCATGACGTCGAGGATGATCAGGTCATAGGACTCCGCCAGCCCCAGTTGCACGCCGTCCAGGCCGTCGCGCACGATGTCCACCACGAAACCGGCCTCGCCGAGACCCTGTTTCAGGTAGTCGCCCGTCTTCAGTTCATCTTCGACGATCAGGATTTTCATGGCATTCCCCGGCTGCGGACGGAAATTGCGCTGCGCCTGCGGAAACAGGGGTGCTGCACGCGCGCCCGCCTGATGTATTGTTGGCGTTCCGCGCCGCATCCGGCAAGACCGCACCGACATTACAGAATTGTAATGTCGGCGTCACTCTGCAAACAGGAGGCTGCCGCTATCGTGTCGGCACGATGTCCGGGCGGTCGTGCAGCGGCTTTGGCACGGACATTCATCTTCTGGGCCGAGGACAAAACGGAATGAAGCGTATCGCACCATCGCCCGCGATGCTCCCGGATACGGCGCGCCGCCGGTTCCTGCATGGACTGGCCGCGGGAGGTGTCATGCTGGGTTTCCCGCCTTTCGTACGTCCGATCCTGGCCGGCGCCTCCGGGATCGCGACGGCGACCGCGACGGGCACCGCCCCCGTGCTGCGCGGCACGGAATTCCACCTGACCATCGCGGAAACGCCGGTCGACTTTACCGGCCGCCCGCGCCTGGCCACCACCGTCAACGGATCGCTGCCGGCGCCGACTCTGCGCTGGCGCGAGGGCGATACCGTCACCCTCCGCGTCACCAACCGGCTGGCCGTGGACACTTCCATACACTGGCACGGCATCATCCTGCCCTATCGGATGGACGGCGTGCCGGGTATCAGCTTCCGCGGCATCGCGCCGGGCGAGACCTTTGTCTACCGGTTCAAGGTACGGCAGGCCGGCACCTATTGGTACCACGCTCATTCGGGCATGCAGGAACAGACGGGGCTGTATGGGGCGATCGTCATCGACCCCGCCGACGGGGACCGGGTGCGCGTCGACCGGGATCACGTCGTGCTGCTGTCCGACTGGACCGACGAAGATCCCATGCGCGTGCTCCGCAAACTCAAGGTGCAGAGCGACTATTACAACTACCATCGGCCGACGGCGGCGGACTTCTTCCGCGACGTCGCGAACGACGGTCTCGCATCGGCGCTCGAAACACGCAGGATGTGGAACCGGATGCGCATGAACCCGACCGACCTGGCGGACGTGTCCGGCTCCACCTACACCTATCTCATGAACGGCGTCACCCCGGCCGGCAACTGGACCGGTCTGTTCCGTCCGGGCGAAAAGGTGCGGCTGCGGATCATCAACGGCGCCGCGATGACGTTCTTCGACGTGCGCATTCCGGGGCTGAAGATGACGGTCGTCCAGGCGGACGGTCAGGACGTGGAGCCGGTCACGGTGGACGAGCTCCGCATCGGCGTGGCCGAGACCTACGACGTGATCGTCACGCCGGTGGACGAGGCCCATACGATCTTCGCGCAGTCCATGGACCGCTCGGGCTTCGCGCGCGGCACGCTGGCCACGCGCGCCGGGCTCACGGCCGGCGTGCCGCAGCCCGACCCGCCCGAATGGCTGACGATGGCCGACATGATGGGCGCCATGGCCGGCGGCGCCCACACCGCTGCCGCCGATACGGGCGGACATGGCATGCACGGCATGGATCATGGCGGCATGGACCACGCCATGCACGCCGGCGCGGCCGAAACGCGCGTTCGCCATGCCCGCACCGAATACGGACCGGGCACCGATATGCGCGTGGACATGCCGCGCATCCGTCTCGACGATCCCGGCATCGGCCTGCGCGGCAACGGCCGCCGCGTACTGACCTATGCGGATCTGCACACGATCGGCGGGCCGCTCGATCCGCGCCGGCCGGGGCGCGAGATCGAACTGCACCTCACCGGCAATATGGAACGCTACACCTGGTCGTTCGACGGCCTGGAGTTCGGCGCATCGACGCCGGTGCATTTCCGCCACGGCGAGCGCCTGCGGGTGATTCTCCACAACGACACCATGATGACGCACCCCATGCACCTGCACGGCATGTGGAGCGAACTGGAGGATCCGGACGGACGTTTCCAGGCGCGCAAGCACACCGTGAATGTGCAGCCGGCGCAGCGCCTGAGCTTCCTGGTCGCCGCCGACGCGGTGGGCCGCTGGGCCTGGCACTGCCACCTGCTCCTGCACATGGACTCGGGCATGTTCCGCGAAGTGCTGGTGGCCTGAGACCATGGACGGGCGCGGGAGGCAGGCTGTGCGGATTCCCGGTCGGCTTCGCCGGTGTGCGGCCGCTGCGCTTCTGCTCGGTGCCGGTCCGGCATGGGCGCAGGATGCCGGCACGGGTGCCCCTGCGGGCGGGCATGCGCATCACCGGGACGCGGACAGCGCACACGCCGATCACGCCCCGGAGACGGGCGGCGCGCCCGGGGCCGCGCGGGGCATGGACCACGGCGACATGGACATGCAGGGCGGATCGGCGCCGCCGGATGCCCGCGATCCGCACGCGTATTCGGGCGGCTACACCCGCGACTCCGGACCCTATGTGCTCCAGGAGCCGGGCCATATCCACATGGGCGACGCCCACGGCTTCGGCTCGCTGCTGATCGATCGCCTGGAGCGCAGCGTCGATTCGGGTACCGATTCGACGCACTACGACGTCCAGGCCTGGTTCGGGCGGACCTACGATCGCCTGGTGCTCAAGGCCGAAGGCGGGATCGCGGACGGCGACATCGGGGATGCGCGTACCGAATTGCTGTGGGGGCATGCGATCGCCGCCTTCTGGGACGCGCAGCTCGGCGTGCGCCATGACAGCGGCGCCGGGCCGGGTCGTGACTGGCTGGCCTTCGGCGTGCAGGGACTCGCGCCTTACTGGTTCGAGGTGGAGGTCACGGCCTATCTGGGTGAGAACGGCCGCACGGCGCTGCGCGCCGAGGCGGAATACGACCTGCTGCTCACTCAGAGACTCGTTCTGCAGCCCCGTGCCGAGGCCAGTTTCCACGGCAGGGACGACGCCGGGCGCGGGCTCGGCAGCGGCCTGTCGGATATCAGCGCAGGCCTGCGGCTGCGCTACGAGTTACGCCGCGAGCTCGCGCCGTACATCGGCATCGAGCACGGGCGCGTCTTCGGACAGACGAGGGACTTCGTCCGGGCCGCGGGCCAGGACGCGGACGAGACGCATTGGCTGGCGGGCGTGCGTTTCTGGTTCTGAGTCGACCGCCGGACGCGGTGTCCATGGGAGGTTCGCTCTATGCATGTTCTTATCCGGGTCTCCGTTGCCATGCTGTGGCTGCACGCGCTCGGTGCCCTGGGCGCCGAGCCCGCCGTGCTGTCGCTGACCGAAGCCGAGCGCCTCGCGCTGGACCGCGACGTCAGCGCGGCGGCGCGGACCGCCCAGGCCGATGCGCTGCGCCAACAGTCGATTGCGGATGGGCAGCTGCCCGACCCCAAGCTCAAGCTCGGCGCGGCGAACTTTCCGACCGACACCTTCAACCGCAGCCAGGAGGCGATGACGCAGCTGCAGATCGGCGTCGTGCAGAACTTCCCGCCGGGACACACGCTCGCGCTGCGCAGCGATCGCCGGGCGACCCTGGCCGAGGCCGCCGACGCCATGGCGGAAGCCGAACGGCTGCGCGTGCTGCGTGACACGCGCATCGCCTGGCTCGAAACGCAGTATCAGATCGAGGCGGAGCGCGTCATCGAGCAGAGCCGGCAATACTTCACGCAGCTGGTCGAAATCACGCGCGCGCAGTATGCCTCCGGACGCGGCAATCAGCAGGACGTACTGCGTGCCGAGCTGGAGCTGTCGCTGCTCGGCGACCGGCTGCTGCAGGCGCGTACCCGGCAGGACGGGGCGCGGGCGGGACTCGGGCGTCTGATCGGCCCATCCGAGGCGCGGCGTCCGTTGTCCGCGGGGCTGCCGCAGCTGCCCGGTCTGCCGGACTATGCGACCCTGGCGCAGGCACTGCCGCGGCATCCGCTGATCGCCGTCGAGGATCGGCGCGTGACCGCGAGCCGGCTCGACGTGAACCTCGCGCGCCAGCGCTACAAGCCCGCCTGGTCGCTGGACGTCACCTACGGCGACCGCGTCGGCGGCAACCCCGACGGCAGCGACCGCGCCGATTTTCTGTCCGCCATGGTCGTGCTGGACA
>JAJJPM010000021.1:0-68038 GCA_032907525.1 Gammaproteobacteria bacterium | reverse complement strand
CCCGCATCCAGCGCCGCAGGTCCCGGTCGCCCGGCCGGCGTTGCAGTTCGGCCCGTGCACGGTCGGCCTCGCGGCCGTAGGCGGCGGCCAGTTCCATGGCGGCCGCGCCTGCCAGGTCGGCACGCAGGGGGGCGGGACCGTCGCCGAGCCGGGCGGCGAGGCGGGCCAGCGGCGGCCGTCCCGCGGGCTCCACCGCGGCGCCGGCGGCCGGGCCGCACGGCAATCCGCTCAACACCCCGCTCAGGAGCAGGACCGGCAGCCAGGCGCGCGGCGGGCTGAGGCGGGGCATCGGCGCGATGGGCACGGGAGGCATGCGGTCACTTTACCGCACTTCCGCAACGGCCGGGGGCAAGGTGCGCGGAACGGCCCGGCTCTTGCAACGTCGAATAGGAATGGGGTCTCCGCGTACCGCCGGCCGGGCTGGTGGTGTTAAGCGGGCCGAGGTCCCCTACAATGCGCCGCGGTTCCGGCGGCGGCTTCGGAGGATTGATCGGATATGCAGATGGAACAGGTCGTAGATGCACTCGTCTCCCCTCAGCCGGGCCACCTGGACGTGCTGTCCAAGGCCGAGGCCAACCGGCTGCTCGACAGCAGCAAGGGCGGTCTGTATCGGCTGTTCCGCAACTGTTCGCTGGCGGTGCTCAACTGCGGCAATTATCTCGACGACGGCAAGGAACTGCTGGAGCGCTACCGCTCCTTCGACATCCGGGTGCTGCAGCAGGAACGCGGCATCAAGCTGCAGGTGAGCGGAGCACCCGGCAGCGCCTTCGTGGACGGCAAGCTCATCAAGGGCATCAATGAACATCTGTTCGCCGTCCTGCGTGACGTGATCTTCGTCGGCGAGGAGATCAACGACAATCCCAATTTCGATCTCGATGAATCGGCCGGCGTCACCAACGCGGTCTTCCATATCCTGCGCAATGCCAACGTGCTGCGTCCGGGCCTGCATCCGAACCTGGTGGTGTGCTGGGGCGGTCACTCGATCTCGCGCGAGGAGTACGACTACACCAAGGAGGTCGGCTACCAGATGGGACTGCGCGGACTGGACGTCTGCACCGGCTGCGGCCCGGGTGCGATGAAGGGCCCGATGAAGGGCGCCACCATCGGTCACGCCAAGCAGCGCATCCGCAACGGCCAGTACCTGGGCATCTCCGAGCCGGGCATCATCGCCGCCGAGTCGCCCAACCCGATCGTCAACGAGCTGGTCATCATGCCGGACATCGAGAAGCGCCTGGAGGCGTTCGTGCGTACCGGCCACGGCATCGTGGTGTTCCCGGGCGGCGTGGGTACGGCCGAGGAGATGCTCTACCTGCTCGGTATCCTGCTGCATCCGGACAACGCCGGCATCCCGTTCCCCCTGATCTTCACCGGCCCGGAATCGGCCCGCGACTACTTCCGGCAGGTCGACGCATTCATCTCCGCGACGCTCGGGCCGGAGGTGCGGGCGCTCTACCAGATCATCGTCGACGATCCGGAGGAGGTCGCACGGAAGATGCTCGCGGGCATGCAGGATGTGAAGGCGTTCCGCAAGGCGCACGAGGACGCCTATTACTACAACTGGCTGCTGAGGATCGACGAGGAATTCCAGCGGCCCTTCGTGCCCACGCACGAGAACATGGCCGCACTCGAGCTTCACAAGGATCAGGACCGCCACACGCTCGCCGCCAACCTGCGCCGCGTGTTCTCGGGCGTGGTCGCCGGCAACGTGAAGGACGAGGGCATCCGCGCCATCGAACGGTACGGCCACTTCGAGATCCGCGGCGACCGCAGCATCCTCGATCCCATGGACGAGCTGCTGTCGGCATTCGTCGCCGACAGCCGCATGAAGCTGCCGGGCAAGACCTACACACCGTGCTACCGGCTGGTCAAATAGGTCCCGCAGACACAGTTGCCCGCGTCAAGCATCCGTGATGCGCCGGATACGTCCGCGGAGAGGACGGAATTTAATCTGTCCCCCGCCGAGACGATACGGCATCCGTACAGGGGACAGGTTTGAACCTGTCCCCCACCAAGACAAAATCTGTCCTCCGGCAAGACGATATGGCCTTCGGCACCATTGCGCCTTTGTACGAAGGCACTTCCGGGACATTTCATTCTATCTGAACTGCTCCGCCTCCATGTCCAGATACACCCGATAGGCGTTGCCGCGGTTGGCGGCGTCGAAGGTGGGCACGTTCTCGTATTCCGACCAGTCGGTGTCGCGGTAGGCGGTGTCGAAGTCGCTGAGCGCTTCGACCGCCTTGCCCATCTCGGCGCGCAGGTACTCGATGTAGCCGCGGGTGAAGGCGATGGCGCCGGCGGGATCGGCACTGGCGGCGCCGTGCCCGGGTATGACGAAGCGCGGCGCGGGTTCCAGTGATTCCAGGTAGCGCAGGCCTTCCAGCCAGCGGCGGGTATCGACCTCGTCGCCGCCGAGGAACGGCAGCCGTCCGCTGAACACCAGATCGCCGGAGAACACCACGCCGTGGCGCGTCACCACCATGAGGGTGTCGTCCGGGGCATGGCCGGGGCCGGCGTGGATGAGTTCGATGGCGGTGTCGCCCATGTCGAAGCGCTGCCGGTCGCCGAAAGTCCTGTCGGGCGCGACCACGTAGGTGCTCTCGTCCACCCAGGGAAACAGCGCCTCGCGGCGTTGCGCCAGGCGCCGGTCCGCGTCCGCGCTCTCGAGATAGCGCGACGACTGGCGCTGCCCCCAGATTTCCGCATCGGTATGCTCGCGGAAGGCCTGCAGGCCGTAGATGTGATCGGCATGGTAATGCCCGGCGACGACCAGGACCACGGGCTCGTCGGTGACCTCGCGGATCGCCTGCAGCAGACGGTAGCCCAGCACGGGCGTGCCGAGCGCATCGTAGACGACCACGCCCTTGTCCGTGACGACGAAGCCGGCATTGGAGGTGTGGCCTTCGTTGTCGGGGCCCGGCACGCCGGACTGACCGAGGACATAGTACACGGGCGCGTCCGGCACCTGCCGCACCTCGAAGGCGACGGTGGATTCGCCGTAGGGCGTGTCCACTTTCCCGGCCGCCATCGCCGTGCCGGCGACCGCGCCGAGCGCAAGCGTCGCCACCGCTCCAAACCGAGCGAGACGCGCCTCAACGCATGTAGACATAGCCTTCCTCCTGCTGCAGCCGCACGATCTCCGCGTCGGCCATGGGTATGATCTGCACGAAGCCGTGGATGTGTTCCGGCTGCATGCCGTGCGCGGCGGCCGCGATGCGGCACATGCGCAGCTCGATGGTGCCGCCGACCGTCAGGCTCTGCGCACGCCGCATCAGGTCCTCGTACTGCGCGAATTTCCGCGTGTCGAAGAAGGGCAGCTCGTCGCCGTGCAGCACCAGCACGATGGAGGCGCGGAACGGATCGGCATTGTAGACCGTGCTGAGATAGCTGGCGCGATCCAGTACGCGCTCGAAGGCGGCGGCGTCGGCGACCGCGACGTCGTAGACGACTTTGTGCGGTTCGTATTCGATATCGACGACATTGCCGACTCCCCAGGGCGCATCGTCCGCCGCCCGGGCGGAGGCGACCGTCGACAGCAGCATCAAGGTGAGCAAGAATCGCATGGCGGCTCCTTGGGGTTCTGCCCCGTTGCTGGAGTTCATTTCTCGAGGAAGGTCCGTGCAACCCGTCATCGCGAGGATGCCCCGACCCGCAGGGCGGGATACCCACGATGAGGCCCGCAGTGGTTCCGCGGACGGCAATGCCGATGCCGGGGACTTTATCAGAGGTTCCGCGATCATGGGGAGCGATGCCCATGCGACGATTGCCGGAATTGGCCCATAGGATGTGCGGTTTGCTGGGAGCCGCTTCAGGCTGGGAACTGGGTGGGGATTGGGGACAGACTTGAGTCTGTCCCCAATTACGCCGTGTCCCCGATTAAACGCCGCAAGTCGGTTGCGCGGCGGACGGGACCGCCGGAGCATGCCGATGTCAGCCAACGGGCCTGGAGGGCGCAGAGGCGGTAATGCGCCGCACGGATCGGTGCCCGGTTCTACAGCGACTTGGTCGCCACCTTGATGCTGCTGTCGTCGGGGCTGGTGTGGATGTCGAAACCGAGGCTGCGCACCAGCTCCAGCATGTGATGGTTGTAGGCGAGGATCTCGCCGCTCATTACCTCGAAGCCGCGCTCGCGCGCCGCCTCCATCAGCGCCAGCATCAGGCGCGAGCCGATGCCCTTGCGCTGCCAGGCGTCGGCGACCACCAGCGCGAATTCGCAGCTCCTCCCGTCGGGGTTCATCATGTAGCGCGCCACGCCCAGCTCGGTCTCGGGCGGGCCGTCGTCCAGTGTCGCCACCAGCGCCAGTTCGCGGTGGTAGTCGATCTGCGTGAAGCGGATGAGCATGTCCTGGGTGAGTTCGTTCAGACCCTGCATGAACCGGAAATACTTCGACTCCGGCGACAGACTGTGCACGAAGGCCTGTTCGATGCCGGCGTCCTCGGGGCGTATCGGGCGGATGATGACGTCCGTGCCGTCGGCCAGCTGCCACCTGCTTATGAGATGCGTCGGATAGGGGTGGATCGCCATGTGCCGGTAGCGGTCCAGCGACTGCGGCGGATGCTGCACCTCGATGCGCGCATCCAATGCCATCACGCCGCGTTCGTCGGCAATGAGGGGGTTGATGTCCAGCGAGCGGATCTGCGGCAGCTCGCAGACCATCTCCGACACGCGCCGCAGGACCTGCACCAGGGCGCCCATGTCGATCGCCGGCATGCCGCGGAACGCGCCCAGCGCCCGTGCGTAGCGCGTCATGCCGATCATGCTCTCGGCCAGGAACGAGTTCAGCGGCGGCAGCGCGACGGCGCGGTCGCGCAGTACCTCCACCTGGGTCCCGCCGGCGCCGAAGGTGATGGCCGGTCCGAACACCGGGTCGTGCACCACGCCGACCAGGAGCTCGCGGCCGTGCGCCGGTGCGTGCATGGGCTCCACGGTCACGCCTTTGATGTCGGCGTCAGGGAACTTGTCGCGTGCCTGCTTCACCAGTTCCTGGAAGGTGTTGCGCACCGCCTGCGCATGGGTGACGTTGAGGCGCACGCCGTTGACGTCGGACTTGTGGGTGATGTCGGGTGAGTTGATCTTGATCGCCACCGGAAAACCGACCGAGGAGGCGGCCACCAGCGCCGCGTTGGCCGTATCGGCCTCCAGGGCCTGCGTCATGGGGATGCCGAAGGCGCGCAGCAGGGCCTTGGATTCAGCGGTGGTGAGGATGCTGCGGTGCTCGGCCAGCACGCCTTCGATGATCAGCCGCGCGCCCTCGACGTTGGCCTCGCTGGTGCGCGCCAGCGGCGCGGGCACCTGCATGAGCTGCTGCTGGCTGCGGTAGTAGCTGGCCAGATAGGCGAAGGCCTCGACCGCCGATTCGGGGTTGTCGAAGGCGGGGATCTGATGACGCAGGAAGGCGCGGTTCGCTTCGGCGACCTGTGCGGCGCCCATCCAGCAGGCGAGCAGTGGTTTCCGGTCGCTGTCGTGTGCGCCGATGACCGCCTCGGCGCAGGCGGTGGCGTCGGTCATGGCCTGCGGGGTGAGGATGGCGAGGATGCCGTCGACGTCGGGATCACGGCGGCAGGCGAGCACCGCATCGGCGTAGCGCAGCGGCCCGGCGTCGCCGAGCACGTCGATCGGGTTGGCGTGCGACCAGTGCGCCGGCAGGGCCTTGTCCAGCGTCCCGATCGTCTCGCGCGACAGCGTGGCGAGCTCCAGGCCGAGGTCGATGGCGCGGTCCACCGCCATCACCGCCGGCCCGCCGCCGTTGGTGATGATCGCCAGCCGTCGCCCGTGCACGCGGTGCGGCGTGGACAGCAGATTGGCGGCGGCGAACAGCTGCTCGATCGTCATCACGCGGATCGCGCCGGCGCGCTGCAGGGCGGCATCGAACACGTCGTCGGCGCCGATCATGGCGCCGGAATGGGTGGTGGCGGCGCGTGAGCCGGCCTCGTGCCGGCCCGACTTGATGACGATGACGGGCTTCATGCGCGCGGCGATGCGCAATCCGCTCATGAAGCGGCGCGCATCGCGCACACCCTCGACGTAGAGCAGGATACTGTGTGTCTCGGGATCCTGGGCGAGGAAGTCGAGGATGTCGCCGAAGCCGACGTCCGCCGCGCTGCCGAGCGACACCATGGCGGAGAAGCCGATCTCGAGATCGGTCGCCCAATCGAGGATGGCGGTACACAGCGCACCGGACTGGGAGACCAGCGCCAGGTTGCCGGGCAGGGCGGTGTTCTTGCTGAAGGTCGCGTTCATGCGCGCCGACGGCCGGATCAGCCCCAGGCAGTTGGGTCCCAGCAGGCGGATGCCATGGCGTCGGGCGATGTCGACGATGCTCTTCTCCAGGGCCGCGCCGCGGCCGTCGCCCTCGCCGAAGCCGGCCGACATGACGATGGCGGCGCGCACGCCGTGTTCGCCGCAGGCCTGCAGGATGTCCGGCACGGTGCCGGCCGGCGTGGCGACGACGGCGAGGTCGACCGGCTGCCCCACCGACGCGATATCCGGATGGCAGACGCGGCCGCGGACCTTCTTGTGCTTGGGATTGATCGGATACAGACCACCGGCGAAACCGCTCTCGCAGAGGTTTTCGAACACCCTGCCGCCGACGGCCTCCGGCCGCTCATTGGCGCCGAACACCGCGATAGCGCGCGGCGCGAACAGGCGATCGAGAAAATGGGGACCCATATGCGCATCCTGTGCTGCCTGTTACCATGAGACCAGCCTACCTCAAATCGCCGATCGCCGCCCGCGCGCCGCGTCGCTGTGTGACGCTTTCACCGGTATCCGTATGACCATCGCCTTCATTTCCCATCCCGACTGCGCCGCCTATGCGGCCGGCGCGGAGCATCCGGACGTGCCGGCGCGTCTCGGCGCCATCCAGGATCAGCTGCTGTCGACCGGCCTGGATCTCGCGCTGCGCCACTGCGATGCGCCGCTGGCGACGCGCGAACAGCTCTGCCGGGCGCATGCGGCCGATTATGTGGACCGCGTGTTCGATGGTTTGGCCGTCGATGGCGCCGAGGTCGGGCAGCAGCTGCTGAATGCAGCTCTGCGCGCGGCGGGCGCGGCGGTGCTGGCCGTCGACCTGGTGCTGTCAGGGCGAAGCACCTCGGCGTTCTGCAGCGTGCGCCCCCCGGGTCACCATGCGGAACGCGACTGCGGCATGGGCTTCTGCGTGTTCAACAATCTCGCCGTCGGTGCCCTCCACGCATTGCACGGCCACGGCCTGACGCGCGTCGCTGTCGTCGATTTCGACGCCCATTTCGGCAACGGCACCGACGCGATCCTGGGCGGTATGCCCGAGGTGCTGCAGTGTTCGCTGTTCCAGTATCCGTTCTACCCCTACGCCCTGCCGGAGCATGACGACGCCCGCGCCGTGCACATCCGGCTGCCGGCCAGCGGCGACGGGGCCCGTCTGCGCGAGGAGGTGACCGCCCGGTGGCTGCCGCGCCTCGATGAGTTCCGCCCCGAACTCGTCATGATCTCCGCCGGCTTCGACGCGCACGCGGAGGACGACATGGCCGATCTGCTGCTGCACGAACGGGATTTCGCCTGGATGACGCACCGGTTGCGTGAATGCGCCGAACGCCACGCGCAGGGACGCATCGTCTCGGTGCTCGAAGGCGGCTATGCGCCGGCGGCGCTCGGGCGCTGCGTCGCCGCGCACCTCGACGCGCTGCTGGGATGAGTCGGGGGGATGCGCCACGAAATCCACGAAACCCACGAAAATCATTGAAGATGAAAACCCGGCCACGGAATGCACGGACATATATGGGGTTGCAAAACCTCGTTCCCGGGATACGGCTTTCCCCTCATGCCTTTCGCGGGTTTCGTGGATTTCGTGGCAAAAGGGTTTTGTCCAAATCTTCCGTGGCTGGCTTCGGACTTCGTGGCGCTTCCATCGTCGCGCGGGACTGGACAGCCGCGTGCGGTTTTGCGAGGCTTGAGGCACGAGTCCGTGCGGGCCGACGCGATGGTGAGGCGCTACAGTCAACGTCTGGTCAATCCCTTCCGCGGCATCCTGAGTGTCGTGGAGACGGAGGACGCGGACGCCGTCAGCAGCGACGGTGTCCACTGGGCCTTGTACATCCACGGCGAGCACGAACTCGCGCGGCTCAGTGACGGTTCAGAACGCGACGTCGCGCTGCCGGACATCAAATACGGCGACTGGTCGGCACAGGAGGGCCTCAAGCGCGCTCCGGTGCGCAACGTGGTCGACCACGAGCGCCTCGACGCCATCGGTCTGCACCTCCTCGAGGCGGTCAAGAGCGGGCTGGATGCCCTGCCGTTTCCCCTGCGCGACGTCTACGAACTCTGGCTGCTGGATACGCAGGGCTACCCGTTGGCACTCCTGGGCGTCGCCGTCGACGAGGATGCGCGCGAACTGCCGAGCCCGCTGATGTGGCGGCCGGGCGAACGTGCCAAGGCGGCATTCCAGCCGCGCGATGCGGGCGGCGGTGAGCGCTGCGCGGGCGAGCGGCTGCAGGAGCTGGTGAATGCGGCGGCCGGCCCGCGGCCGGCGGCACAATGGTTCCGGCGTGAACGCGACGGTGCCGGCGTAGGGCTGGACGGCGTATGCATCGATCACGCGCTGCACGGCCGCTATCTGCAGCGTTCGGCCTTTCCGAATCTGCTGCTGCGTGCCGAGTGGACCGAACGGGCTCAGCAGCGCCTGATCGATGCCTTCCTCGACTGGCAGGCGCCCTGGCTGCTGCAGCTGCAGGATCTCGCCGACCCGCTGCGGGCGCAGCTCGAGGCCGCCGCCTGCCGCCGCGCCGGCGAGTTCGCCCAGTGTCATCGCCTGTATCCCGTGGTGCTCGACGAGGATCGTCTCACCGCCGCCCGCGTCGAGGCCCGGCTGCGGGGCGCCACCGACATCCCCGCGGAGCCGGAAGAGGACGAATATGCCGTGGATGCGACGCTGATCCCGTATTACCGCGAGTAGCGGGGCGGGCGGCTGAAACGCCAGCCACGGAAAACACGGACGAAACCCTTTTTAGCCACGAAATCCACGAAACCCACGAAAATCATTGAAGACGTAAACCCTGCCACGGAAAGCACGGAAAGCACGGACATGTAGAGGGCTGCAAACACTCGTTCCCGAGATACGGCTTTCCCTTCGTATCTTTCGCGGGTTTCGTGGATTTCGTGGCCAAAGGGTTTTGTCAGTGCTTTCCGTGTCTTCCGTGGCTGAACGGGTTTTGTCCGTTTTCCGTGGCAAAGCTTGTCCGCGCCCGCATCGACTTCCGGTAGAATCCGCGCCATGGATCACTCTCCGCGCGCCGCCGCCGACATCCACGCCACGCTGGAGCGGGTGTTCGGCTATCCCAGTTTCCGTCCGCATCAGCAGGACATCATCGAGGATCTCGTCGCCGGGCGCGACGCCTTCGTGCTCATGCCCACCGGCGGCGGCAAGTCGCTCTGCTACCAGATCCCGGCACTGCACCGGCCGGGCGTCGGCATCGTGGTGTCCCCGCTGATCTCGCTGATGAAGGACCAGGTCGACGCGCTGCGCGCCAACGGCGTGGCGGCGGCCTTCTACAATTCGTCGCTCGGGTCCGACGAGGCGCGGCAGGTGCTGGCACGGCTGCACGCCCATGAGCTGGATCTGCTGTACATCAGTCCGGAGCGGCTGCTGAGCGACGGCTTCCTCGGGCGGCTGGAGGATGTCGATATCGCGCTGTTCGCGATCGACGAGGCGCACTGCGTGTCGCAGTGGGGGCACGATTTCAGACCGGAATACCAGCAGCTGAGCGTGCTGCCCGAGCGCTTCCCGCATGTGCCGCGCATCGCTCTGACGGCGACCGCGGACGCGCAGACGCGCGAGGACATCGTGCGCGTCCTGCGGCTCGACCAGGCGCGGCGCCACATCACCGGCTTCGATCGGCCGAACATCCGCTATCGCGTGCTCGAGAAGCACAAGCCCTTCGATCAGCTGCTGCGCTTTCTGGAGAATCACCGCGACGAATCCGGCATCGTCTACGCGCTGAGCCGCAGGCGCGTCGAGGAGATCGCCGAGAAACTGTCGGCACAGGGTCTGGATGCGGCCGCCTATCACGCCGGACTGCCGGGCGCGCAACGCGCGCGGGTGCAGGAGGATTTCCTGCGCGACGAGCTGCAGATCGTGGTTGCCACCGTCGCCTTCGGCATGGGCATCGACAAGCCCAACGTGCGCTTCGTGGTGCACTTCGATCTGCCCAAGAACATCGAAGGCTATTATCAGGAGACCGGCCGTGCGGGCCGCGACGGGCTGCCGTCGGAAGCGCTGCTGCTGTACGGGGCGCAGGATGTCGCCACCGCGCGGCGGCTGATCGAGAACGGCGACAACGACGCCCAGCGGCGCGTCGAGCTGCACAAGCTCAATGCCATGGTCGGCCTGGCGGAGAGTCTCACCTGCCGCCGCCGGGTCCTGCTCAACTACTTCGGCGAACGCCTCGACCAGGGCTGCGGCAACTGCGACGTGTGCCTCGACCCGCCCGAGCGCTTCGACGCCACCGAAGCTGCGCGCAAGGCGCTGTCCTGCGTCTATCGCGTGGGGCAGCGCTTCGGTGTCGGCCATGTGGTCGATGTGCTGCGCGGCGCCGACAACGAACGCGTCCGTACGCTCGGCCATCAGCGGCTGTCCACCTACGGCATCGGCGCCGACATGGGCGAGCAGGAATGGACCTCGCTGCTGCGCCAGCTCATACACCACGGCTATCTGATCCAGGACATCGCCAATTATTCGGTTCTCAGGCTCACCGATGCGGCGCGGCCGCTGCTGCGCGGCGAGGTCACGCTGGAACTCGCCCGGCCGCGCGTACGCGAACGGCCGAAGAAGAAGCGGCCGCGCGGTGAGGGCGCGCAGGGCGGTCCGTACGATGAGGCGCTGTTCGACCGGCTGCGCGCGCTGCGCAAGCGTCTCGCCGATGCTCAGGGTGTGCCGCCCTACATCGTCTTCGGCGACGCCACTCTGGCGCAGATGGCGCGCGATAAGCCGCTCGACGCCGACGCGCTGCTCGGCGTGGTCGGCGTGGGCCAGCACAAGCTCGAGAAGTACGGTGCGGATTTCCTCGACGCCATCGCGGAGCACTGCCTGGAGAGCGGCTGAGGCCGGCCACGGACGACACGGGCAAAACCCTTTTGGCCACGAAATCCACGAAACCCGCGAAAATAATTCAAGACGAAAACCCAGCCACGGAAAACCCGGAAAGCACGGACATGTTGGAGGGCCACAAACCCTCATTTTCGAGACACGGTTTTCCTCTCACACCTTTCGCGGGTTTCGTGGATTTTGTGGCCATCGATGTCTCTGGCACAAACCGTGCTTTCCGGATGCCGGTGGTTCGGCGTGACAAGAACAACAGCGCTAACGTTTGAAGGGGGCATCTCATGAAATGCGCGCGTGGCGGGGTCGCGGGACGGACGGGAGAATTCGGGATTTCGTTGCGGTGGGCTTTCGCATCGCTGCTGTTGACGCTGTCGGCGGGCGCGGCGGCGGGGCCGCTCGCGCCGCAGGACGTGCCGGCGCCGCTGCAGCCCTGGGTGGGCTGGGCGCTGCACGGCGAGACCGGTTTCGGCTGTCCCGTGCTGTTCGACCGGGCCGAACGGCGCTGCGCCTGGCCCGGTCCGCTGGAGCTCGCCGTCGAGACCGGCGGCGGCCGCTTCGGGCAGCGCTGGGAGGTGTACGCGCAGGTGCCCGTGCAGGTACCGCTGCCGGGCGCTGCGCGCCACTGGCCGGTCGGGGTCGAGGTCGACGGCCGCCGCGTCGCCGTGCTGGACCGCAACGGCCGGCCGGTGCTGGAACTCGCTCCCGGCACGCATCAGGTTCGGGGCGCCTTCGTCTGGAACGCGCTGCCGGAGTCGCTCGCGCTGCCGGCGGAACTGGGACTGCTGGCGCTGACCCGCGACGGCAGGACCGTCGACCAGCCCGCGCTGCGCGCCGACGGCCTGCTGTGGCTGGCGGGCGAGGAACCGGACACCGCGGCCGCCGACGCCGACCGGGCGGAGCTGCGGGTGTTCCGGCGCATCGTCGACGAGACGCCGCTGCAGGTCGAGACCCACATCGATCTGGACGTGTCCGGGCGGCAGCGCGAAATCCTCGTCGGGCCGGCGCTGCTGCCCGGCGCCATACCGATGGCCCTGGAATCCCGGCTGGCCGCACGCCTGGAGGCCGACGGCCGGCTGCGCATCCAGGTGCGGCCGGGCCGCTGGCAGCTGCGCATGACCGCGCGCTTCGCCGGACCGATGACGGAGCTGCCCGCGGCCGCGGTGCCGGCACCCTGGCCGCAAGAAGAGGTCTGGGTGTTCGACGCCCGACCCGAACTGCGGCTGGTCGAGGTCGGCGGCGCCGTCGCCATCGACGCCCGCCAGACCGGCCTGCCGGGCGACTGGCAGGCGTTGCCGGCCTACCGCCTGACGCCGGATACCGGGCTGACCTTCGAGGTCCTGCGCCGCGGCGATCCCGATCCCAACCCCGATCAGCTGCGCCTGCAGCGCACGCTGTGGCTGGATTTCGACGGCGGCGGCTACACCCTGCGCGACGCCATCGGCGGTAGCGTCACGCGCAGCTGGCGCCTGGAGGCCGATCCCGAACTGCAGCTGGGCCAGGTCGCACTCGACGGTCAGCCGCAGGTGATCACGCGTCTGTCGGGCGCGGCCGGCGCTGGCGTGGAGATCCGCCGCGGCGCGTTGAATCTGGTCGCCGACAGCCGCTACGAGGGGCCCGTGACGCGTATCCCCGCCGTCGGCTGGCGGCACGATTTCCAGAATGTCGCCGCGACCCTGCACCTGCCGCCGGGCTGGGAGCTGTTCTCCGCGGGCGGCGTCGACAACGTACCCGCGACCTGGCTGCAGCGCTGGACGCTGCTGGACATCTTCCTGGTGCTGCTCGCCGTGATCACCGCGCAGCGCCTGTGGGGCCCCGTCTGGGGCGGGCTGATGCTGGTCATGCTGACGCTGACCTGGCACGAGCCGGGCGCGCCGGCCGGCGTGTGGCTGAGCCTGCTGGCGAGTGTCGCGCTGCTGCGCGTCGTCCCGCCGGGACGCCTGCAGCGGGCGGTGCGCGGCTACGGCTATCTGAGTCTGGCCGCGCTGCTCGTCATCGCCGTGCCCTACGCCGTGTCCGCGGTGCGCACCGGCCTGTATCCGCAGCTCGAACTGCCCGGCGTGAGCCCGCAGCAGACGGTGGGTGCACCGTCATATCCGCGGGAGATGGCCGGTGCCCCCGCGGCCGTGACTTCGCTGGACGCCGCGTCGGCCAAGTCCGTCGAGGAGCGGCCGGGCAGGGGCGAGGTGGGGAGCTACTCCCGTTATATCGCCCAGATCGATCCGGAGGCCGTGGTGTCCACCGGCCCCGGGCTGCCGGTCTGGACCTGGCGTTCCGTGCCCCTGTCCTGGAACGGCCCCGTCGCCGCCGATCAGCGGATCGACCTGGTGCTGCTGCCGCCGGCCGTGAATCTGCTGCTCGATCTCCTGCGGGTGACGCTCGTGGCGCTGCTCGCGCTGCGCGTGATCGGCCGGCCGGTCGGGCGGCTGCGCCTGGGCGGAGGCCTGCTGCCGGGGGTGCTGACGGCGGCCTGCATCGCCGGCCTGCTGCTGCCGGCGGGGCGCGAGGCCCAGGCCCAGATCCAGGACCTGCCGCCGGACGCACTGCTGCAGGAGCTCCGCACCCGGCTGCTGGCGCCGCCCGACTGTCTTCCGGCCTGCGCGCAGGCGCCGCGCCTGCACCTGGATATCCGCGACGACCGGCTGCTGCTGCGCCTGGAGGTCGAGGCCCACGAGCGCACCGCCGTGCCGCTGCCGGCGCAGGCCGGCCAGTGGCTGCCGAGCAGCGTGCTGGTCGACGACCGGCCGGCGACGGGGCTGTTCCGCACCCCCGGCGGCGAACTCTGGGTCGGCCTCGAGGCAGGCGTGCACGAACTGCTGGTGAGCGGGCCCGCGGTGCAGCGCGCGAGCATCCAGCTGCCACTGCCGCTGCGGCCGCGCCGCGTCACGGTCGCCGCGCAGGGCTGGTCGGTGGCCGGGGTCGATCCGGACGGCCAGGTGCAGGGCGGGCTGCAGCTCACCCGGCTGGCGGATGATCTGAAGGCCAGCGCGCTGGAACCGCGCACCCTGCCGGCCTTCGCCCGCGTCGAGCGCACTCTGCGCCTGGGCACGGAGTGGACGGTGGAGACGCGCATACAGCGCCTGTCGCCGCCGGGCTCGGCGCTGACGCTGGCGGTGCCGCTGCTCGACGGCGAATCGGTGGTCAGCGACGGCATGGTAGTGAAGGACGGCGCCGTGCACATCGCGCTGGCGCCGAACGCCATGCAGACCCGCTGGCAGTCCATCCTGGCCGAGCGCGAGCGCATCGAACTGCGCGCCGCCGAGACTCCGAACTGGGTGGAGCAGTGGGCCGCGGACGTCAGTCCCGTCTGGCACGTCGCCGCCGAAGGTATTCCCGTCACCCATCATCAGGATCGCAACGCCAACTGGTTCCCGACCTGGCGGCCGTGGCCGGGCGAGGCCGTGACGCTGACGGTGGCGCGGCCCGAGGGCGTCGGCGGCCAGACCCTCACCATCGACCGTTCGCATCTGCGGGTGGCGCCCGGCAAGCGCGCGACGGAGGCGAACCTGTCGCTGACGCTGCGCAGCAGCCAGGGCACCCAGCATGCCATCGCCCTGCCCGAAGGGGCCGAGCTCACCGGCGTGTCGATCGACGGCGTCGCCCAGCCCATCCGTCTGGAGGGCGGCAAGCTGGTTCTGCCGGTGGCGCCGCGCGAACAGACCGTGGACATCGGCTGGCGTGAGGCCGCCGGTATCGGCACGCGCTTCCGGACGCCCGCCATCGACCTCGGCGCAGCGAGCGTCAACGCGCATCTGCAGGCCACCCTGGGCGACGACCGCTGGATCCTGTTCGCCGGCGGACCGCGGCTCGGGCCCGCCGTGCTGTTCTGGGGCGTGCTGATCGTGATCGCGCTGCTGGCGGTCGCCCTCGGCCGGCTGCGGCTTACGCCGCTCGGGACCCGTCACTGGCTGCTCCTCGGCATCGGCCTGAGCCAGAGTCCGATCGTACCGGCGGCGCTGGTGGTGGGCTGGCTGTTCCTGCTGGGCGCGCGCGGGCGCGGCTGGGCGCAGCGCTTCGGCGATGCACGGCTGTTCAACGCGCTGCAGGTGGCGATCGGCGTGGTGACGCTGCTGGCGCTGGCCAGTCTGTTCGCGGCGGTCGAGCAGGGACTGCTGGGACGGCCCGACATGCAGATCGCCGGCAACTTCTCCTACGGCAACACGCTGAACTGGTACCAGGACATCGCCGCCGCGGCCTATCCGCAGGGCCGTGTCGTGTCGGTGCCGCTGCTGGTCTACCGCCTGCTGATGCTGGCCTGGGCGCTGTGGCTGGCGTTCGCGCTGCTCGGCTGGCTGCGCTGGGGCTGGCAGTGCCTGGCGACGGGTGGTCTGTGGCGCGCGACGGGGAAGCGGGCCGTGCCCCCGAAGGAGGCCGGCGCAGGCGGGACGGGCAAGGAGTGATCGCGGCTGGGGGAGCTTCCGGCCTCAGGGGCGGCGCTTGTCGTCGGGGGTGCGGCGCAAGGTGAAGGGGCCGGCCGGCGGCACGGCGTCGCCGGGCAGGCTGATCCTGACGCGGTTGCGGCCTTCGCGTTTGGCCTGATAGAGCGCGGCATCGGCCCGCGCGATCAGCGCATCGGCCGTCTCGCCGGGTGTGCTTTCCGCGAGACCGATGGATGCCGTCACGCGCGGCAACGCTGCACCGTCGGGGGCGACGATCGGCGTGATCTGGATCGCGTGGCGGAGGCGGCCGGCGATACGCCGCGCCTCTGCGCTGCCCGTGTCGGGCAGAATGACGAGAAACTCCTCGCCGCCGAAGCGCGCCGCCTGATCGCCGCCACGGATGTAGGCACTGATCACCCTGGCTACCGTCAGCAGCGCCTGATCGCCGGCCAGATGACCGTTGCGGTCGTTGAAATCCTTGAAGTAGTCGATGTCGATCATCAGCAGCGTGAGGCTGCGCGCGGTCGCGTGGTGCTGCTCGATGGTCTCCTGCAGATGCTCGCTCAGCCAGCGCCGGTTGTGCAGGCCGGTCAGCGGGTCGACCCGGGCGCGCCGTTCGGACAGCGCCTTCTGCTCCAGGCTTTCGCGCACCATCAGATTGTCGCGGCGCAGGCGCCGCGCCAGCAGCTTGAGAAGATTTCTCGCGACCACGTTGGATGTGTCGATCAGGGTGCGCAACGCGGCGCCCTCGATGGAGATCAGCGTGCAGGCGGTGTCGGTGAGCACGTCGGCGGACGGCGGGACGCCCTCGATGACCGACATCTCGCCGACGCACTGGCCCGCGCCGAGGGTCGCGATGATCTGTTCGTCATGCGCGCCGACCCTGACCTGGACGTCACCCTGCAGGATCAGGTAGGCGCGGTCCTGCACGTCGTGGGGCGTGAGCAGCCGCGTCTGCGGCGGCAGGCGCTCGATACGGCAATGCGGGATGAGCCATTCGAGCACCTCCATGCGCTCTCCCGCAAACAGGGGCAGCTCGGCGAGCGCGGCGGGGGACAGCTCGAACGGTTCGGGTGCGCTCATAGAGTCGTTGGCGGTGTCGGCGTGCATGGGAGCCTGGGCGTTGTGTTCTTGTTTTGACGGCATTATTCACGAAAGGATTCAACCAAAAGTGTGAGCTGGTTCGAGAACTGAAAGTATATCGGCGACGTCCGGGAAGTGGCCTACAAAATGCGGCCGTCGGCCTACACGCGGACGGGCATTCCGGGAAGCGGACGGCCATCGCGCCCCTCCGGTTTCAATCCTGCGCGGAGGGGATCAGACGGGCCTGGAAAGGCGCATTTTCCGTGCCAAAATGCAGCGAGCGCTGCGGGAACGGGATCTCGATGCCTTCGCGGTCGAAGGCCAGTTTTATGCGGCGCAGGAATTCGCGCCCGACGTCCCATTGCTTGATCGGCTGCGTCCTGATGCGGCCTTTGATGACGACGGCGGAGTCGGCGAGCTTGTCCACGCCGAAGATCTCGATGTCGCCGATGATCATCCGGCCGAAGTGTTCGTCGCGCTGAAGCGCGTCGGCGACTTCGCGCATCACGCCGATGACGCGGTCGGTGTTTTCCTTGTAGGCCACGCCGATGTCGAACACATAGGCCGACCACTCTTTGGTGACGTTGCTGAGCGTGGTCACGCTGCCGTTGGGAAAGACGTGCACCACGCCGGACAGATCGCGCAGCACCAGGGTGCGGAAGTTGATCGCCTCGACCAGGCCGCCGGTGCCGTTGACGACGGCCACGTCGCCGACGCGCACCTGATCCTCGAGGATGAGGAAAAAGCCGCTGATGACATCGCGCACCAGATTCTGCGCACCGAAACCCACCGCCAGACCGGCCACGCCGGCGCTGGCCAAAATCGGCCCCACGGAGATGCCGAGCTCGTTGAGGATGACCAGCAGCGCGACCACCCAGATCATGATGGAGACGCCCTGGCGCAGCAGCCGCACGAGCGTTTCGGCGCGTTTGCCCGCTTCCGAGGCGATGTCGCCCTGCCGTCGCCCCTGCTCGACCAGCCGGCGTTCGAAGCGTCGCAGTCCCATGCGGGCCGCGAGACTCAACAGCCAGGCGAGCGTCAGCATCAGCAGAATGCGCAAGGCGCCGAAGATGAGATCTTGCCAGTTGATGTCGCCGAAATAGCTTTGCAGCAGGTCCATGGCGGTCTCCTGTGTCGATGGCGTCGGGCTCTGGCCGTGGAGAGCGGCGGGACGCGCGTGGCGCGCAATGCGGGATACGGATCGCGCAGCGCCCGCCGCATCGCGGCGATGCGCGGATGCCGGGGAGGCGGGCGTGGTCTCCGGGCTTTCCGTCGGCGGATGGTCAGGGGCTATTGTGGCAAGCCCGGGCGCGGGCGGTCCAGTCCGGGGGCCCGGCCGTGGAGCGCCGCGTCGCCGCACTCCACGGCCGGGGACAGGACGGCGTCCGGAACCGCCTCCGGAGTTTGTCCCGCCGCGGCCATGCCGTAGAATGCACCCCCGCGCGCCGCGGCGCGTCCCGTTTTCCATTCATCCCGAAAACCGTTTCAGCCACGGAAGCACACGGAAGACACCGAAATGAAATTGCGTCATGAAGCTCTGACCCGGCATCTGGCGGGTGACGCGGGCCGTCGCGTGAAGTATATGATCGTGCCCGCGTTTTTCCGTGTGCTTCCGTGGCGAAAGCGGTTTTCGGGTTCATGAGTTCCGGATTGCCGATGCCCGCAGCCCGTCGAAATCAGCGAGCCGGTCGTCTGCTGCTCGCGTTCCTCTCGGGCGCGGCGGCGACTGCGTCCGCCGAGACCCTGCCCCTGCCGCCCGAGGACGTCGACCTCGTCGGCCAGGTGCGCACCATCCACGCGGAACACGAGGACACGCTGCTGGACATCGCGCGCCGCTACCATCTCGGTCACGACGAGATCGTCATCGCCAATCCGGATGTCGACCGCTGGCTGCCGGGCGAGGGCACGCCGGTGCTGCTGCCGACGCGCTACATCCTGCCCGACGCGCCGCGCAGCGGCGTGGTCCTGAACGTACCGGAGATGCGCGTGTACTTCTATCCGCCGGCCAGGACGGGCGAGCCGCGGGTGGTGAAGACCTATCCGGTCAGCGTCGGTCGCATGGACTGGGCGACGCCGCTCGGGCAGGCGAAGGTCGCGTCCAAGCAGAAGGATCCGGCCTGGCGTCCGCCGCAGTCCATCCGCGCGGAGGCCGCCGCGCGCGGCGAGACCCTGCCGGAGATCGTGCCTCCCGGACCGAACAATCCGCTGGGGCAGTTCGCCCTGCGGCTGAGCATTCCCGGCTACCTGATCCACGGCACCGACAAGCCGTGGGGGATCGGCATGCGCGTCACCCACGGCTGCCTGCGCATGTACCCGGAGGACATCGAGACCATCTACCAGGAGGTCCCCGTGGGCACGCCGGTGCAGATCGTGAATCAGCCGGTCAAGGTCGGCTGGATCGCGGGCACGCTCTACATGGAGGTCCACCCGCCGCTGGAGGAGGACACCGCCGGCAAGGCCGCGCTGATGAACACGGCCCTGGACGTGGTGGAAGCGGCGCTGCAGAGACGCCCGGTGGCGATCAGCGGCGAGGCGATCAACCGCGCAGTGCGCGAGCAGCGCGGTCTGCCGGTGGTCATCTCACGCAACAACCTGACCGTCCGGCCCCGCTGAAGTCCAAAAAAAACCGGGGCGCGAGGCCCCGGTCCCGTATGGCACGGACGCCAGTTCTTACTTGTACATCGCCTTCTTGAACATGCGATTGATCTTGGCGTCGGTTTCCTCGGCCTTGGCCTTCGCCTCGTCGGCGGTGGCCTGGGCGTTGGCGGCGGCAGCCTTGGCGGCCGCAGCGTCGGCAGCGGCGGCGTCGGCCTTGGCGGCGGCGCCGTCGGCAGTGCTCTGAGCCTGGGCGATCTGGCTCTTCAGGCTCTCGATTTCGGTGGTGCTGGCGCAGCCGGTGAGGGCGGTGACCGCGATCAGGGCGATGCCAGCGGCAACAGTCTTGATGCTCATTGAATGCGTCCTCTTGAAGTGAATGGAAGTCGGGTTAGGGTTCTTTGAAGACGGGTGTCCGTTTCGTTGTGCCTTCTTAATTTCGGGCGCGATTGTCCTTGGGATACGCGGAAAAGGCAAGGACCTGGATCAATAAACCACCACTCTCGTGCCGATGCGCACCCACTCGGCGAGCCGGTCGATCTGCTCGTTGGTGAGCGCGATGCAACCGTTGGTCCAATTATAGTTCTCGTGCACCTCGGGGTCGCCGGCACCGATGCCGTGGATGCCGAGATAGCCGCCCAGCACGGTGTTCTGGGGCGGGGGGCGCCGGTTGCGGACGGCCTCGCGGATGGCGATGTAGGCGGAGGGATCGAGATCGCCCGCCCGCAGCGCGCGTTCGGCCTGTTCCAGGCGCGGGTAGTCGAAGCCGAAGAAGCGGCGGAAAGGGGATTTGTCGTTGATGCGGCTGATGCGGAATTCGCCCAAGGGGGTGCGGCCGTCGAGCCGGCGCTTGTCCCGCGTCGCGCCGTAACGGCCGATGGCGATGTCTTCGAAGGTGTGCAGGACCTCGTCGCCCCGCATGACCCGGAGCACCAGATGGCCGGTGTCGACCTCCAGCCAGATCTCTTCCGACTCATGGGGCGTCTGGGCCCACGCGGACGCGGCGGCCAGCAGTCCGGCGATGCCGGCCAGCAGGCAGACCCGCAGCCACTGCAGCGGGGTCCGGCATGGGCGCGGTCGGGACGGGCTCGGTCGGCAGTGCATGCGTGTGCTCGCGGCGCAGGAGGGCGCGGTCCTGGGTTCGGAGGGGCGCCATGGTCAGCGAAAACGCGGCACTCCACAAGAGGGCGGGCGAGCGGGGCGATTTTGAGGCCAAAACCGGCGGTTGCGGCTCAACCGGCGGCAACCTATAATACGCGGCGCCGCAGACTTCTCGGTTTGGTCTGCGGACGGTTGCGCGGCGCCGGGCACGATCCCCCTGCGAGTGGGACGGATGTGGGCCGGCGGCGTTCGAGAGTGCGTGCAACGCCTGGAAACGACCTGGAATCCCGCCGCCGGGCGCTGCTTCCGGGGCCGGGATTGCGCAGGACTTGAAGTGGGCCTCGGGCCCATTTTTTGTTTCCGGAAGGAACGGATGCGGCAGGATCCTTTCAATCTGCGGGCGTTGCTGGAACCGGCGGTCACCGCGCTGGGTTGCGAGCTGGTGGGCATCGAATACCGCCCCAGCGGCAAGCACAGCCTGCTGCGGGTGTATATAGACAAGCCCGAAGGCGTGACCGTCGACGACTGCTCGGCCGTGAGCTATCAGATCAGCGGTCTGCTCGACGTCGAGGATCCGGTGCCGGGCCACTACACCCTGGAGGTGTCGTCGCCCGGGCTGGACCGGCCGCTGTTCGAGGCGCGGGATTTCGAGCGCTTCGCCGGCCACGAGGTGAAGCTGCGCACGCGCTTCCCGGTGGACGGGCAACGCAATTTCAAAGGCCTGCTGCAGGGGCTGCACGAGCGGCAGGTGGTGATCGAGCAGCAGGATGGAACGCGGGTCAGCCTGCCATTGGATCAGGTGGAGCAGGCCCGGTTGGTACCGGATCTTTAGCGCTTCCGTGATGGGAGGCAGGTGGTCATGAACAAAGAAATTCTTCTCGTAGCCGACGCGGTTTCCAACGAAAAGGGCGTCGACAAGGAAGTGATCTTCCAGGCGATCGAGGCGGCTCTAGCCTCCGCCACCAAGAAGCGCCACGGCGGCGAGATCGACGCGCGCGTGCAGATCGACCGGCAGACGGGCGACTACGAGACCTTCCGCCGCTGGCTGGTGGTGGACGATGAGGACGAGAACTTCGAATCGCCCGAGCGTCAGGTGCTGTACACGCGCGCCCAGCAGCTGCGTCCCGGCATCGAGGTCGGCGAGTACATCGAGGAGCCGATGCCGTCCGAGGCCTTCGGCCGCATCGCCGCCCAGACCGCCAAGCAGGTGATCGTGCAGAAGGTGCGCGAGGCAGAGCGCGAGCAGGTGGTCGAGGCGTACAAGGATCGCAAGGGCGAGCTGGTGACCGGCATCGTCAAGCGCGTCGAGCGCGGCAACGTCTACCTGGATCTGGGCGGCAACGCCGAGGCCCTGGTGGCGCGCGAAGACATGATACCGCGCGAATCCGTGCGTCCCGGCGACCGGCTGCGCGGCTATCTCAAGGAGGTGCGCTCCGAGCCGCGCGGCCCGCAGCTGTTCGTCAGCCGCGTCGCCCCGCAGTTCCTCATCGAGCTGTTCAAGATCGAGGTGCCGGAGATCGGCCAGGGTCTGATCGAGATCCTCGGCGCCGCGCGCGATCCCGGACTGCGCGCCAAGATCGCGGTGAAGTCCAACGACCCGCGCATCGATCCGGTCGGCGCCTGCGTCGGCATGCGCGGCTCGCGCGTGCAGGCGGTGTCGAACGAGCTCGCCGGCGAGCGCATCGACATCATCCTGTGGGACGAGAATCCCGCGCAGTTCGTCATCAATGCCATGTCGCCGGCCGAGGTCGTGTCCATCGTGGTCGACGAGGACGAGCACAGCATGGATCTGGCCATCGCCGAGGAGCAGCTGTCGCAGGCCATCGGCCGCGGCGGCCAGAACGTGCGTCTGGCCAGCCAGCTCACCGGCTGGGAGCTGAACGTGATGACCGAGCAGCAGGCCGAACAGAAGAGCGAGGCCGAGGCCCAGTCGCTGCAGCAGCTGTTCATGGAACAGCTCGACGTCGACGAGGAGGTCGCCGCGATCCTGGTGCAGGAAGGTTTCTCCAGTATCGAGGAGATCGCCTACGTGCCCGCGGCAGAACTGCTCGAAGTCGAGGAGTTCGACGAGGACATGGTCGAGGAGCTGCGCGGGCGCGCCCGCGACGTGCTGCTGACCCGCGCCATCGTCCGGGAGGAGTCGCTGGGTGCGAACGAACCTGCCGAGGATCTCCTCAATCTGGACGGTATGGATCCCGAGCTGGCGCACACGCTGGCCGGCCGCGGCGTGGTCACCCAGGAGGATCTGGCCGAACTGGCGGTCGATGAGCTGATGGATATCGAAGGTATGGACGAGGAACGCGCCGCCGCGCTGATCATGGCCGCGCGCGCACCCTGGTTTGCGGAAGAGCAGCAGGGCTGATTCCTCCAGGAGCAGAAACGCAATGTCGGAAGTCACAGTCAAGCAATTTGCAGAAGTCGTCGGGATCCCGGTTGATCGCCTGCTGGCGCAGCTGGGCGACGCCGGGCTGCAGAAATCCAGCGCCGATGAGACCATCAACGATGAGGAAAAGCTGGAGTTGCTGACCTTCCTGCGCAAGAGCCACGGCAAGGCGGCGGACGAGCCCCTCACGGTCGCCGAGCCGAAGAAGATCACGCTGCGGCGCAAGACGCACAGCGAACTCAAGGTCGCCACCGGCCAGGGCCGCACCGCGGCCACCAAGACCGTGGCCGTCGAGGTGCGCCGCAAGCGCACCTACGTGAAGCGCAGCGCCGTCGTCGCCGAGGAGCAGAAGCGCATCGACGAGGAAGCCGCCGAGCGCGCGCGTCGCGAGCAGGACGAGGCTGCGCAGCGTGCCGCCGAAGAGGCGCGCCGGACCGCCGAGGAGCAGCGCCGCCGGGAGCAGGAAGAGGCCGAGCAGCGCGCCCGTGATGAGGCAGCCCGGGCGAAGGTCGCCGAGGAGACTTCGCGCAAGGCCGAACTGGAGCGTCATCTCGCCGAGGAGGCCGCGCGCCTGAAGGCCGAAGAGGAGGCGCGCGCCAAGGAAGCGGCCGAGAAGGAGAAGGAAAAGGCCGGCGGCCGCAAGGCCAAGCGCGCCGGACCGGAAGAGGACCGCCGCGGCCGCTACGGCCGCGAGGAACTGCATGTGTCGGCCGACATGGCCGGCCGCCGCAAGAAGAAGAAACACGCCCCGGCGCGCGGCATGGGCGCCGCGGGCCCGGATCGCCACGGCTTCGAGCGCCCGACCGCGCCGGTGGTCCGCGAGGTCGCGATCCCGGAGACCATCTCCGTGAGCGAACTCGCCCAGAAGATGTCGCTCAAGGCCACCGACCTGATCAAGGCGCTGATGAAGATGGGCACCATGGTCACCATCAACCAGATGCTGGACCAGGAGACCGCGGCTATCGTCGTCGAGGACATGGGGCACAAGGTCAAACTGCTCAAGGAGAACGAGATCGAAGAGCAGCTGGCACTGGCCGGCGAGACCGAAGGCGAGAAGGTAGCGCGTCCGCCGGTGGTCACCATCATGGGTCACGTCGACCACGGCAAGACCTCGCTGCTCGACTACATCCGCCGCACCAAGGTCGCGGCCGGCGAGGCGGGCGGCATCACGCAGCACATCGGCGCCTACCACGTCGACACGCCGCGCGGCACCATCACCTTCCTCGACACGCCCGGTCACGCGGCGTTCACCGCCATGCGCGCGCGCGGCGCGCAGATCACCGACATCGTGATCCTGGTGGTGGCGGCCGACGACGGGGTCATGCCGCAGACCGAAGAGGCGATCCAGCACGCCAAGGCGGCCGGCGTCCCCATCGTCGTGGCGATCAACAAGATCGACAAGCCCGAGGCGGACATCGACCGGGTGAAGAACGAACTGGTTCAGCGCGAAGTCATCCCGGAGGACTGGGGCGGCGACACCCAGTTCGTTCCGGTGTCCGCGAAGACCGGTGACGGCATCGACAACCTGCTGGAATCCATTCTGCTGCAGGCCGAAGTGCTGGAGCTCACCGCGGTCGAGGACTGCCCCGCCAACGGCGTCATCATCGAGTCCAGCCTGGACCGCGGCCGTGGCCCGGTGGCCACCGTACTGGTGCGCAACGGCGTCCTGAAGAAGGGCGACGTGATCCTCAGCGGTCAGGAATGGGGCCGCGTGCGTGCGATGTTCGACGAGAGCGGCCGTCCCATCCAGGAGGCCGGACCGGTGATGCCGGTGGTGGTCCTGGGCCTGTCCGGCACGCCCAATGCGGGTGATGACGTGGTGGTCGTGAGCGACGAGCGCAAGGCGCGTGAGGTCGCACTGTTCCGGCAGGGCAAGTTCCGCGACGTGAAGCTCGCCAAGCAGCGCCAGACCAAGCTCGAGGACGTGTTCTCGCAGATGGGCGAAGGCGAGACGATGGATCTCAACCTGGTCATCAAGGCGGATGTGCAGGGCAGCCTGGAGGCCCTGCGCGATTCGCTCACCAAGCTGTCGACGGACGAGGTGCGCGTCCGCGTGGTCGCCGGCGGTGTCGGCGGCATCAACGAGTCCGACGTGAATCTCGCGCTGGCCTCCAAGGCCATCATGATCGGCTTCAACGTGCGCGCCGACGCGGCCGCCCGCCGTCTGGTCGAAGAGCAGGGCGTGGATCTGCACTATTACAGCGTGATCTACACGGCCATCGACGACGTCAAGAAGGCGATCAGCGGCATGCTGTCTCCGGAGATCAAGGAAGAGATCATCGGTCTGGCCGAGGTGCGCGATGTGTTCCGGTCCTCCAAGTTCGGCGCCATCGCCGGCTGCATGGTGGTCGACGGCGTGGTGCGCCGCAGCGCGCCGATCCGCGTGCTGCGCAACAACGTCGTGGTGTTCGAGGGTGAGCTGGAATCCCTGCGCCGCCACAAGGACGACGTCAGCGAAGTGCGCGCCGGCACCGAGTGCGGCATCGGCGTCAAGAACTACAATGACGTCAAGCCGGGCGACCAGATCGAGGTCTTCCAGCGCACCGAGGTGGCACGGACGATCTGACCGTGCCGTCGTTCCGCCGGCGGTGCCCGTCCTCCATGCGGACGGGCACCGTGCGGCATTCCGCTGGCAGGCGTTGAGGCACATGTAGCATGCCCCGAGATTTCCCCCGTACCCGCCGTGTCGGCGAACAGATGCAGCGCGAACTCGCGGCGCTCATCCGCACCGAGATCAAGGATCCCCGTCTGGGCATGGTCACGGTTTCGGCCGTGCAGGTCAGCCGCGATCTGAGCCACGCGAAGGTGTTCATCTCCGTACTGGGCGATGCCGAGGCCAAGCAGCTGTCGCTGCAGATCCTGAACAAGGCCGCCGGCTTCCTGCGTCACGCCCTCGGCCAGCAGATGATCGTGCGCAACGTCCCGCAGCTCCATTTCGTCTACGACGAATCCATCGAACGCGGCAGCCGCCTGAGCGCGCTCATCGACGCGGCAGTGAAATCCGACCAGCATGACGGGGATTGACCCGATAACAACGCTTCTACCGCAAAGGACGCAAAGGCGCGCGAAGAACATCGAAAACATGATGGCCACGAAATCCACGAAACCCACGAAAAGGATTTATGTTTACACCCATTAGCTTTCGTGGGTTTCGTGGATTTCGTGGCTATATTTGGTTTTCCTTCGCGCGGCTTTGCGTCCTTCGCGGTAAATGTATTCTTCCGCGCACTCGGTGCGCCAGAGCAGTAAAGGTTTACACGGAATATGTCACGACGTCGCAACAAGGGTAGAAACGTCAACGGGATCCTGCTGCTGGACAAGCCCTCCGGGCTGACCTCCAACGCGGCCCTGCAGATCGTCAAGCGGCTGTTCCAGGCCGCCAAGGCCGGACACACCGGCAGCCTGGATCCGCTGGCCAGCGGCCTGCTGCCGATCTGCCTGGGCGAGGCGACCAAGGTATCGGGGTTTCTGCTGGATGCAGACAAGCACTATCGGGTGCGCTGCAGGCTGGGCGAGAAAACCACGACCGGTGATGCCGAGGGCGAGGTCATCGAGACCCGGCCCGTGGAGGGCCTGGATGCGGCCCGGATCGAGGCCGCCTTCGAACGCTTCCGCGGCGACATCGAACAGGTCCCGCCGATGTATTCCGCCCTCAAGCATCAGGGCCAGCGTCTCTATGCTCTGGCCCGGCAGGGGGTCGAGGTGGAGCGCCAGGCCCGGCAGGTGACCATCCATTCCCTGACGCTGCTCGCCTGGGAGCCGCCCTATCTGGACCTGGACGTGCGCTGTACCAAAGGTACGTATGTCCGCACCCTGGCTGAGGATATCGGCGAGGCCCTGGGTTGCGGGGCGCACGTGGCGGAACTGCGTCGCCTGGGCGTGGGGCCTTACGACCAGGCCGGTATGGTCGGTCTCGACCGGCTTCAGGATCTGGCGGGGGCGGAGGGGCCGGCGGCCCTGGACGCCCTGCTCCTGCCCATCGAGACGGCGCTCAGCCAGTGGCCGGACGTGCGCCTGTCCGCCGATGCGGCCTTCTACCTGCGCCAGGGCCAGCCGGTGGTGGTCCCGCATGCTCCTACCAGCGGCTGGGTCCGGCTGTACGCCGGCGACCGCCAGTTCCTGGGCATGGGCGAGGTCCTCGACGACGGCCGGGTGGCGCCGAAGCGCCTCATGGGCGGGGGTTGACCGGGGTCGACGCGGTTAATCACCGATCTTGTTCATATTTCCGGCCACGGCTACAATATGCGGCTTGTGACGACACGCATCGCGAAACGCGTTTTTTGGGAGTACTTCCAGTTATGTCTTCTTTGACTGCCGAACAGAAAGGCCAGATCGTTAAGGATTATCAGCGCGCCGCCGGCGACACCGGTTCGCCCGAGGTGCAGGTTGCGTTGCTGTCCGCGCGCATCGCCCATCTGACTGATCACTTTGCCGCCCACAAGCAGGACCATCATTCCCGCCAGGGCCTGCTGCGCATGGTCAACCAGCGCCGCCAGCTGCTCGACTATCTGAAGCGCAAGGATGGTCAGCGCTATCAGGATCTCATCGGCCGTCTCGGCCTGCGTCGCTAAGCGTTCCGCGTGCGTGGCTTCTCCCGAAGCCACCCGCCGCGCTTTCCTCCAGTTCCAGCGTAAGGACAGCAGAGAGTGAATCCAATCAAGAAGTCGTTCCAGTACGGTGCCCACACCGTCACCCTCGAGACGGGGGAAATCGCGCGTCAGGCCAGCGGCGCTGTCATTGTCAGCATGGGCGACACGGTGGTGCTGGTCACCGCCGTCGGTCTGAAGCGTGGCGCCGAGGGGCGCGACTTCTTTCCGCTGACGGTCGACTATCAGGAACGCACCTACGCCGCGGGCAAGATCCCGGGCGGCTTCTTCCGGCGCGAAGGACGGCCCAGCGAGAACGAGACCCTGGTCTCGCGTCTGATCGACCGGCCGATCCGCCCGCTGTTCCCGGAAGGATTCACCAATGAAGTCCAGGTCATCGCCACCGTGATGTCGCTGGATCCGGAGATCGATCCGGATATCCCCTCGATGCTGGGCGCCTCCGCGGCGCTGTCCATTTCGGGCATGCCCTTCCAGGGCCCCATCGGCGCCGCGCGCGTCGGCTATATCGACGGCAACTATGTGCTGAACCCCACCGCCAGCCAGCTCGCCGGCTCCCAGCTGGATCTCGTCGTCGCCGGGACCGAGCAGGCCGTGCTGATGGTGGAGTCCGAGGCCAAGGAGCTGCCCGAAGCGGTCATGCTGGGTTCCGTGGTATTCGGTCACGAGCAGTTGCAGGCGGCCATCAAGGCGATCCGTGAACTTGCGGCCGAAGTCGGTACACCCGCCTGGGACTGGCAGCCGCCGGCCGCCGACACCGCCCTGGCCGACGCCGTCGCCGCCGCCGGCAAGGCCGCGTTCACCGAGGCCTATCAGATCGCCGACAAGCAGCAGCGCTACGCGCGCCTGGACGAGATCCGCAGTGCCATCACCGCCCAGCTGACGGCCGAGGATGCCACCCCCCGTTTCGGCGAGGAGGCCGTCCGCACCGCGATCGAGGATCTGGAATACAACACCGTGCGCGGCCGCATCCTCGCCGGCGAGAAGCGCATCGACGGCCGCGATACCAAGACCGTGCGCCCGATCACCGTGCGTACCGGCGTGCTGCCGCGCGTGCACGGCTCCGCGCTGTTCACCCGCGGCGAGACCCAGGCGCTGGTCGTAGCCACGCTGGGCACCGCCCGCGATGCGCAGATCATCGATGCGCTGCAGGGCGAGCGCAAAGATCACTTCATGTTCCACTACAATTTCCCGCCCTACTGCGTCGGTGAGACCGGCCGTGTCGGCAGCCCGAAGCGCCGCGAGATCGGCCATGGGCGGCTGGCCAAGCGCGGCGTCGCGGCCATGATGCCCGGCATCGAGGAATTCCCGTACAGCGTCCGCGTGGTCTCCGAGATCACCGAATCCAACGGCTCCAGCTCCATGGCGTCCGTGTGCGGCAGCTCACTGGCGCTGATGGATGCGGGCGTGCCGCTGAAGGCGCCGGTGGCCGGTGTGGCCATGGGCCTCATCAAGGAAGGCGACAAGTTTGCGGTGCTGACCGACATCATGGGCGACGAGGACCACCTCGGCGATATGGACTTCAAGGTGGCCGGCACCACGCAGGGCGTGACCGCGTTGCAGATGGACATCAAGATCCAGGGCATCACCAAGGAGATCATGGAAATCGCCCTGGCCCAGGCGCACGAGGCGCGTCTCCACATCCTCAGCAGGATGAGCGACGCCATAGCCAAGCCCCGCGAGGAGATGTCCAGATTCGCGCCGCGCTACATCACCATGAAGATCAATCCGGATCGCATCCGCGACGTGATCGGCAAGGGCGGCGCCACCATCCGCGCCATCACCGAGGAGACCGGCACCAGCATCGACATCACCGACGACGGCACTGTCAAGATCGCCTCGGTGGACGCAGCCGCCGGCGAAGAGGCCAAACGTCGTATCGAGCAGCTCACGGCGGATGTGACGGTCGGCAACATCTACGAAGGCAAGGTCGCGAAACTGATGGATTTCGGTGCATTCGTGACCATCCTGCCGGGCAAGGACGGGCTGGTGCACATCTCCCAGATCTGCGACGAGCGCGTGCAGAATGTCAGCGACAAGCTGTCGGAAGGCGACATCGTGAAGGTCAAGGTGCTGGAGGTCGACAAGCAGGGCCGCATCCGTCTCAGCATGAAGGCTGTCAGCGAAGGCTGATCCGTTCATCGTGGCGGAGGATGAAAAGGGGCCCCAGCGGCCCCTTTTTTGTGGCCGCCGTCCCGGAATGGAGGGCCTCCTCGCGGGGGATCCCGCTGCTTGCCGCGTTGGGCCGGCAGGTCACCAAAGCTGGTCTACACTGAATACAATTCCTGTACCACCCAACGAGATGGAGGATCCGCCATGATGGAGACGATGGACGATATCATGCATCCCGGGAGCCGGGCCCATAATCCCGCATTTCCGCACGCACCGGACGGCTGGACGCGGGATATGGCGATGGATCTGGCCCGCAAAGAGCAGCTGACGCTGACCGATGACCACTGGATGGCGTTGAAGGCTCTGCAGGAATACTTCGCGCGCCATGAACTCAACGAAATCAACGTGCGCGAACTCCACGATGCGCTGGACGAGGCGTTCCACCTGAAGGGCGGCATCAAGTATCTGTACACGCTGTTCCCCGGCGGTCCGGTCGCCCAGGGGTGCCGGCTGGCAGGGCTCGAGCCGCCGACGGGCGCCGTAGACCTGAGCTTCGGCAGCGTCGTTTAGGGATCGAAACCGAGAAATAGCCCCTGAAGGTCGCCTGTGCGTCGTCCGGATCTCCGGCCGGGCGACGCAACCGGTCGGCTTCCGTCGTAGCGTTCCCGGGCCGGTTTTCGAAGTGTTGCGGAGCTTACCGTTCCGGTACGAGGCAGGACCGGATTCTAGAAAATCACCTCGAGCATGAGCAGCATGACCACCAGGAACAGCACGGTCATGATGCCGCCCGCGCGCATGAAATCCTTCACCGAATAGCCGGCCGGCCCCATGATCAGGGCATTCACCTGATGAGTCGGGATCAGGAAGGAGTTCGATGTGGCAAGGGCCACGGTCAACGCGAATACCGCCGGATTGACCCCTTCGACTCCCGCGGCGGATGCCTGAATGGCTATGTTCACGGCCAGCGGCACGAGCAGCACCGTGGCACCGACGTTGGACATGACCAGCGTGAAAAAGGTCGCCAGGACGGCGATCACCGCCTGCAGCACGAACGGACTGACGTCGCTGCCGACCAGTTCCAGTGTCTTGACGGCGATCCACTGAGCCGTGCCGGATTGTTCGACCGCGGCTCCCAACGGGATAAGGCTGGCGAGCAGGAACACGGTTTTCCAGCTCACGGCCTTGTAGGCTTCGTCCATGGACAGCACGCCGGTGATGACCATGCCGACGGCACCGGTCAGCAACGCCACTGACAGCCGTGCATCCGTGAACAGCACCATACCCAGTGCGATGACGAAGAAGATCAGGGCGAAGTGAACCTTGTGGGGACGCAGTTCCTCATGCGGGTACTCCGTCGTGACCACCACGAAATTCCGATCCTTGGCCAACCGAGCCAGCTGATCCCAGGCGACATGGCAGATGAGGGTGTCGCCACTCTGCAGGGGCAGGTCGACCACGCCTTCGTCCTCGCGGATCGCCTTGCCCTGGCGATGGATCGCCAGCACGGTGAGACCATAGGTCTTGCGCATCCAGAGATCCCGGCAGGACTTGCCGATCAGGTTGGAACTCGGCGGGATCACGATTTCGGCGATACCGGCGCGGGTGGGCATGAGGATGCTTGCCAGTACCTCGATGTCGGGGCTGATGGCTGTGCGAGTGGTCTCGCTTAGACGGCGTAACGCCGATTCAGAAGCCAGAATCCCCAGAGTCTGGCCGGCGGCGATCTTCACGTCACGGGCCAGTCCGCCCGGCGCCAGGTGCAGTCGGTCCACCGAGTGAATGGCAATGATGCGGACGTAGAACTCGTTCTCCACTTCCTCGACGGTCCGGCCGACGAGCCGGCTTTCCGCAGTGACGGGCACTTCGTTGAGCGCATAGTCCAGCCCGTAGACCTCCTGAAGATATTCCAGGGTGCTGTCGGCGGTAGGGCTCGCCCCCTGCACATCCGGCAGAATGCGCCGGCCGGCCAGCACGAAATAGGCGATGCCCGTGGCGATCAGTGCCAGGCCGATGGGGGTGACCGCAAACAGATCGAAAGTCGGCATTTCGTCCATGCCTTTCGCCACCAGCGACTGATTGGAGGTCCTGATCAGGTCGTTCAGCAGGATCAGGGGGCTGGAGCCGATCATGGTCGCGGTACCGCCGAGGATGGCGCAGAAGCCCATGGGCATGAGCAGACGCGACAGCGGGAGGCCGGTACGCGCCGAGATGCGGCTCACCACCGGCAGAAACAAGGCGGCGGCGCCGACATTCTGCATGAAGCTGGAGATAACGCCGACTGTGCCGGAGATCAGCGGAATGATGCGCTTCTCGGTGGTTCCGCCGATCTTGAGAATGAAGCCCGCGACCGTGCCCATCAGGCCGGTCTTGTCGAGCCCGGCACCGATGATCATGACCGCGATGATCGAGACGACCGCATTGCTGGCGAAGCCGTCGAACAGATGGGTGGTGTCCACCAGCGGTGGAGTAAAGGGCAGGACCGTGGTCAGACCGAGCAGTACCATGACCAGGATGGCCGCGACATCGACGCGCACGATCTCGGAAACGAACAGATAAATGGTAAAGGCCAAAAAGCCGAGCACCCACAGCATTTCCGTGGTGAGTTCCATGAAACAGCTCCGAGCTGATGCAGTCGATGGCAGGACCGCCCAAGACCCGCGAAGGGCGTGAAAGGTGCGGTATTCAGCGGCATTTTAACGGGCGGTGCGCCCGATGGCCAGTTGCGCCTGCAGTGATGCTGTGTTCAGCGGGCGGGCGTGTCGGCAGCGCCGGGTTTCAGCCATTGCCCGAACTTCTGTACCGCCTCGCCCACTTTGACGCCGATGGCGGTGCCGATACCCGGCCCCAGCATCAATGTTCCGGCGGCACCGCCCGCCAGGGCCGAATTGGTCGGCCGTACGACGGGATCGTCAGTCGTGCCGCTGACCGCGAGCGGTATCGAGACCATGCCGCCGGTATTCTTCAGGCCTACACTGAGTTCGCCCGACAGCTGCCGGGTCGGGGCGATGTTCACGGTCCCGGCCGCCTCGAGTGCCGAGGAGTGAATTCTTATCGGGTCGAATCTCGTCTGCCGGTCGATCAGCCGCAGGCTCCCCTCCAGCGTATCGAAAGGCGTGCTGCCGGCAGAAGGCTGCGATCTCTTGACCAGCGTTGCGGCCTGCTCCAGATCGGCGTTGTAGATTACGCCATCGGTGACTCTGAATTCGCAGCCGATATCCGAGGTCCCGCCCAGGGCCCTGAATGTGTCGCCCCGGAGCGTGCCCTTGCAGCGCGCGTCGATCGGCCCTTTCAGAGTGCGTTTGCCGAAAGCGGCCAGTACCGGCTCGATCTGCACGCCGCGCACGCCCGCATCGAAACGGAGATGCCAGCCTCCGTCCCAGCGAAGCTCGCCGCCGCCCTCGAGATCGCCCTGATAGGCACTGCCCCGCAGCTTTTCGATGCCGAGTGATTGCGCGCGCAGCAGGCCGCTCGCCTCGGCTTTCTGAAAATGCAATGCGGGACCGACGGGGAGCGTGAGATTCTCCACGCTCACCCGGTAGCCGAGGCCCGACG
Source organism: Gammaproteobacteria bacterium (assembly GCA_032907525.1). GTDB lineage: Bacteria > Pseudomonadota > Gammaproteobacteria > Thiohalobacterales > Thiohalobacteraceae > JAHJQQ01. The sequence continues at coordinate 35,157 of JAJJPM010000021.1, read as the reverse complement.
TGACCGGGCGGGTATGCAGATCGATCCGCGCCTGTCCGGTGTCGACGGTGTGTCCGAGCGTGCACTCGAGCCCCGGCTCGCGATAGAGCGCGCCGGGTGTCGCTGCCTGCAGGGACAGCGTGCACTGGCCGTCGATGCGGCCGGGGATCGGTGGTTTGCCCGCCAGTGCCAGCAGCAGCGGCAGTTCGAGATCGGTGCCGGCCAGTTTGCCGTCCACCTGCCAGATATCGCTCCAGGCCACCGCGCCCGCGAACCGCCAGTGGCCGCCGAAGGATTCGCCTTCTGCAGAGTCGATCTCGATACGCCGACCAGCGTAACGTCCTTCAGCCCGTAGTCGGCCGAATCGCCACTGCGGCTTGCCGGGAATCGCCCAGTCCTGGGCCTGCAGGGCGATCGATATGCCATCGGAGTCGGGCAGCAGACGGACATGCAATTTGCCGTCAGCTTGCCGGATCTCGACGACGGCCGGCCGCAGCGCGTCCTTCCAGCTCAGATCCGTATCGAAGGGGCCGAGAATCAAGCCTTCCGCGGTCCTCCATGTCAGGCCGCGGACTGTCGCTTCATGGAGCCGGACGGGCAGGGCGGCTGAGGCATCAGCGGATGCTGACGGGGGAAACAGGCCACGGATGCGGGCGACGAGATCGCGATCGAGCTGCATCGCCTCGATGTCCAGGTGCCGCAATGCCAACTTTCCACGCACCAGCGCACGCCAGGACAGCGCGGCATGAACGCGGCCGATCCTGAGGTCAGTGCCGGCAGGCCCGAGATCGGCAACGGTATTTTCCAACACGACCGTCGGCCGCGGGAGCAGCGCGATCCGTAACGATTCGATGGCGATGGGGTGGCCTAGCGCATTGGTGAGCTGTTCGGTCAGGCTCCGGCGGAGCGACTCGCGGTCGAAGAACCCCGGGACGATCAGCAACGCCGCCACGAGCAGTGTGGTACCGGACAGAAGGCCGATCTTCAAAGGCCTGCGCATGATCGGTCAACACCTCTGCTGACTGCGGGTGGATGGCCGGGCCCGAGGTTCGGCCTAAATGCGGACCGGCCGCAGTTTCGAGCTGCGGCCGGTCCGGTGTCGTCTTCCCGGCGCGCAAGCCGGGTCATGCATTCGCCCTCAATAGGTCGGTTCGAACAAGGCGAGCTGTTCCCAGCTCTCCGGCCCGCGCACCTGCATCAGATTCTTGTCCAGGCTCTGGCGTTTGTAGCCGACATTGCGTTGTTCCCACACCAGATTGCCGGAGGCGACATCGAACACCTTGATGATGCCTCCCATGCAGGCCACGGCGACGCGGCGGCTGTCCGGCGAGATGTCGGTGACGCATCTCTTTCCTTCGGTCCGCGAATCGGTGATCGCCAGTTCGCGTTCGTCGCCGGTCTTGGTGTCGACCACCACCACGCGATCGGACTTGCCGTAGGAGCGGGGCAGGCCGTCTTCGCCGAAGACGATCAGGGATTTCTTCGGTTTGACCAGTACGAAATAACTCAGGTCGGGCGCGACCTTGACGCTGGCGGTACGACCTTTGTTCACGACCGAATCGGCCTGCCAGGCGAATTCCGTTTCCTTGCCGGTTTCGATGTCGTAGATATAGTGCAGCGATACCAGCTTGTTGCCCTGTTCGTTGAAATACAGCGCACTGAACTGGCGCGGCACCTGAAAGACCGCGTCCTCGTACTTCTCGATGGTACGCGACCTGCCATCGGCCACGTCCATGACGGCGAAGCGGTCGCGCCCGACGAAGGCGATGCGCTCGCCGTTGTCGGTGATGCCGGCGGCATAGACGCCGGAGTCGATGTTGCGGAAGGTACGGGTCAGCGTCAGCGTGCGCAGATCCATGACGTGCAGCGTCGAGTCGTACTGCGCGACCGGGATGTTGGGTTCCTTGTCCCGTTTGCAGGTATTCACCACCACCGCGGCAAAGCGTCCGTTTTCGGAGGCCACGACCGGGCCGATGTATTCGTAGGCGGCCTTGCTGTCGCCGCAGGTACGGGAAGCGATTGGTGCATGCTCGAGCGGGATGCGGTCCGCATCTGCGGATGTCAGGTCGAGATAGCCGCCGATGAAGTTCGGCAGCTGGATATTGCTGGCCTCATCGATTCGGCCCAGCGAACTCGGCAGCAGCACGACCTTGCCGTCCGGGTAGGAGCCGGTCAGAACGATGTCCTTGAAGCTGTTGATGCCCCAGCGGCGATTGCCGACGGACCCGTAGTCCGCGCCGAAGATGCTGTCGAGATCGGTCTGCTCGCCGAAGGCCTTGACCAGCGTGCCGCGCTCCACGTCCCAGACCTTGATGCCGCCGCTGTAATCGAGCTGCGGGCTGTTGCCGCCGGAGCCGCCGGTGACCAGGAACTTGCCGTCCTCGGAAAACTGGATGGCATAGATGTCGTCATCGGCCGCGTGGGAGCTCTGGGCGACGCCATACCAGGCGCAGGCGAAGGACACGACGAACAGGGTCTTCAGGACATTCATGGATGCGGTTCTCTCGACGATTCGATCCGGGTTTGGGTTTGCGACGCAGCCATCCCGGGCTTGCGTCGCGCCGCTGAACCCCTCCCTGCGGATGCGGCCGGAGGGCGCATCATCGGGGCAGCCGGTGGTTATCACGTCAAATCCTTGACATTTGTGCCTGAGTGAGGTATCGGCTCGGGGAGTGCAAGCTTGAGAAGAAGGGTCCGTTTTGTGAAGAAAATTATTAATATAGATCTATAATATTTTAATTTTTAAAATAATATTGTTCTACGCTCAGCGCGCAGACAGGCGTTCCGCCATTACCGGATGAGGGGTTTGGGAAGGGTGGGCGTGTCGGGTGCTTGAACGAGGATGCACCAAAACAGGGCGCGGATTTCCGTCGCTCGCATGCCCTCGCGGGGGCTCGTGCTGGGTGGCTGCCGCTTTTTTATGGCGAGGGAGCGGATTCCTGGGGGACCGGGAGCGGCGCCGGTCGTGCAACCGGCGCCGCCGCTGCTGTCATTTGTGCGCCCGGTTGTGGGTCAGATCGTCCACGACGCCGGGATCGGCCAGTGTGGAGGTATCGCCCAGACTGTCCACTTCGTTCGCGGCGATCTTGCGCAGGATGCGGCGCATGATCTTGCCGGAACGCGTCTTCGGTAGGCTCGGGGCCCATTGGATGACGTCTGGCGTGGCGATGGGGCCGATTTCCTTGCGGACCAGCGCCACCAGTTCCTTGCGCAGCGCCTCGCTGGGCTCGACATCCTTGATCAACGTGACGTAGGCGTAGATACCCTGACCTTTGATGTCATGCGGGAAACCGACCACGGCGGCTTCGGCGACGGCCTCGTGCAGCACCAGGGCGCTCTCTATCTCCGCGGTGCCGAGGCGGTGGCCGGAGACGTTGAGGACGTCGTCGACGCGGCCGGTGATCCAGTAGTAGCCGTCGGCATCGCGGCGCGCGCCGTCACCCGTGAAATACATACCGGGATAGGTTCGGAAATAGGTATCGATGAAACGCTGATGATCGCCGTAGACGGTGCGCATCTGGCCAGGCCAGGGACGGGTGATGACCAGATTGCCTTCGCAGACGCCGTCGAGCGTACGGCCCTCGGCGTCGACGATCGCAGGCACCACGCCGAAGAACGGCAGTGATGCCGAGCCCGGTTTCAAGGGCATCGCGCCGGGCAATGGCGTGATCATGTGGCCGCCCGTCTCGGTCTGCCACCAGGTGTCGACCACCGGGCAGCGGCCGTCGCCGACGACGTGGTAATACCATTCCCAGGCCTCGGGGTTGATCGGCTCGCCGACGGTGCCGAGCAGCTTGAGCGACGCGCGCGAGTGCTTCTTGACCGGTGCCTCGCCTTCGCGCATCAGGGCGCGGATGGCGGTCGGCGCCGTGTAGAACGTATTGACCTTGTGCTTGTCGATGACCGCCCAGAAACGTCCGGCATCGGGATAGGTCGGCACGCCCTCGAACATCAGGCTGATGGCGCCGTTGGCGAGCGGCCCGTAGACGATGTACGAATGGCCGGTCACCCAGCCCACATCGGCCGTGCACCAGTAGATGTCGCCGTCGTGGTAGTCGAACGTGTATTTGTGCGTGATGGCGGAAAACAGCAGGTAGCCGCCGGTGGTGTGCAGCACGCCCTTGGGTTTGCCCGTGGATCCGGAGGTATAGAGAATGAACAGCGGGTCTTCGGCGTCCATTTCCTCGGGGGGGCAGTCGGTCGAGGCCTGCGCCATGGCCTCGTGATACCAGACGTCGCGCCCGACATCCCAGGCGATCGGTCCGCCGGTGCGCTTCACGGTCAGCACGGTATGCACGTCGGGACAGGATTGCAGCGCAGTGTCGGTGTTCGCCTTCAGCGGTACGGTGCGGCCGCCGCGCACACCCTCGTCGGCGGTGATCACCACGCGACAATCGGAATCCAGGATCCGGTCCTTGAGCGACTCGGGCGAGAATCCGCCGAACACCACCGAATGCACAGCGCCTATGCGTGCGCACGCCAGCATGGCGGCGACCGCCTCCGGGATCATCGGCATGTAGATGCACACCCGGTCGCCCTTCTTCACGCCGCGGCTCTTCAGCACATTGCCGAGCCTGCAGACCTCGGCGTGCAGTTCGCGGTAGGTGATTTTCTTGTCGACGCCGGGGTCGTCGCCTTCCCAGATGATCGCCGTCTGATCGCCGCGCGTGGCCAGGTGGCGGTCGAGGCAGTTGTAGCTGGCGTTGAGCTTGCCTCCCTCGAACCAGCGGATATGGGCCTTGTGAAAATCCCAGTCGAGCACCTTCGACCAGGGTTTCGACCAGGTGAGGAAGGTCTGTGCCTGTTCCGCCCAGAAGCCTTCCGGATCGTCCACCGAGCGGCGATACATCGCCGCATACTGGTCGGCATCGATCAGGGCATGGGTGCTGAAGTTGGCGGGCACCGGATAGACTTTGTGTTCGGACATGACGGACTCCTGTTTCGCTGGCGCGCGGTGCGTCGCCGGTAGTGCCGGGGTACAGACGTTGCCGGGGGAGATTACCTAATAGAAGTCCCGGGTTCCAGGGCGGACGTGGCGGGTGGCCGGCTCGGGAACTCCCTGGCTGCGGACCCGCACAGCAGGTATCCGGCGCGGATCCCAGATGCGGGCGGCGTGGTCCCAAAGTTCCTCCGGGCGCATGTGTACCGCATCGGGCGGCAGGGTTTGCCCGAGAAATTCCAGCGCTGTACTGGCCGCCGCCGGCAGTGTGTCGACGGGGGCCGCGCGGGTCTGTTTGCTGAGTTTCTCGCCGGCGGAGTTCACGGCGACCGGTACATGCAGATACCGGGGTGTGGCATAGCCGAGCAGGCGCTGCAGATGAATCTGCCGCGCTGTGGAGAACAGCAGATCGCTGCCGCGCACCACATGCGTCACGCCCTGATCGGCGTCGTCGACGACCACGGCGAGCTGATAGGCGACGATATTGTCGGCACGCAGGACGACGAAATCCCCCACTTCCGCGGCGAGAGCCTGGGTGCAGCGACCCTGCAGGCGATCTTCGAACACGATGGTCTGGCCGTCGACGCGCACGCGTACCGCCCGGCCGCGTTGACCCGGCGCCAGACCGCCCCGGCAGGTGCCGGGATAGATGAGGCCTTCGCGGCCCGGCAGGGCACTGTCGGCGATCTCGCGGCGGGTGCAGGCGCAGGCGTAGCAGTGGCCCGCGGAGGTGAGACGGTCGATGGCCTCGCGATAGATGTCCAGGCGCTCGCTCTGATACACCACGGATCCGTCCCAGTGCAGGGCCAGACGGTCGAGCGTGCGCAGGATCGCGTCGGCGGCGCCGGGTTGCTCGCGCGGCTTGTCCAGATCCTCCATGCGCAGCAGCCAGCGCCCGCCCTGGCTGCGCGCGTCCAGGAAGCTCGCCACGGCGGCGATCAGCGAGCCGAAATGCAGTGGACCGGTGGGTGAGGGGGCGAAGCGTCCGACGTACATGGGCGCCGATTCTAGCAGCTCTGAACGGACGGTCGCGTTTGCGGGCACCAAAAAGAAAACCGGCCAGCGGCCGGTTTTCTCGGGGCATGCCGCACGGCCGCTTCAGCCGCCCATCTGCTTTTCACGGATCTCGTCCAGCGTCTTGCAGTCGATGCACAGTGCTGCGGTGGGGCGGGCCTCCAGGCGGCGGATGCCGATCTCCACGCCGCAGGATTCGCAGTAGCCGTATTCGTCGTGGTCGAGCTTGCCCAGGGTCTCGTCGATCTTCTTGATCAGCTTGCGCTCGCGATCGCGGGTGCGGAGCTCCATGCTGAATTCCGATTCCTGCGTGGCGCGATCATTGGGATCGGGGAAGTTGGCCGCTTCGTCCTGCATGTGATGCACGGTGCGGTCCACTTCTTCCATCAGCTCGCGCTTCCACGCCAGCAGGATGTTGCGGAAGTGTTCCCTCTGGGCGTCGTTCATGTAGTCTTCGCCGGGCGTCTCGCGGTAGGGCTCGATGCTCTCGATCAGCGTGCTGCCCGTGCCGGCTGCCGGCTTGGCGGCGGCCTTTTTCGGGGCCGCGGCCTTCTTCGCGGGCGCCTTGGCGGCAGCGGGCGCTGCGGCAGGCTTCTTGGGCGCGGCCGCCTTCACTGCCGCCGGTTTCTTGCTCACGACCTTCTTGGCAGCCGCCTTCGGCGCCGCGGCCTTCTTGGCGGGCGCCTTCTTGACCGCGGCCTTCTTGGCAGGCGCGCTCTTGGTCGCGGTCTTCTTCGCGACCGTCTTTTTCTTGGGCGCAGACTTCTTTGTGGTAGCCATTCAGCTCTCCTGCAGATGCGGAGTTTCCGCCCGTCTGAGATGGGGTCAGTGTGGAGTTACAGGCCGGTTTCTCGCCTCCGGGCGGGCCGGCCCCCTCGAATAAGCGGCTAAGTTTCGGCGCAGCGGGGGCGCGAGTCAAGCCCGGAGGGGGGCGGAAAACCCGCTCGAATCCAGCCGTGAAAGACGCGCCGGTCTTCATTAATCTATACCGCCCATTTGATGGAGACGATCCTGGTCATGAGCGAGTTGCGCGCACTGCTTTTCGATGTCGACGGGACCCTGGCGGAAACCGAGGAGGTTCACAGACAGGCGTTCAACGCCGCCTTCGCGGCGGCCGGCCTGGACTGGGTCTGGTCCAAGGACCTGTACCGCGAGCTTCTCGGGGTGACCGGCGGCAAGGAACGCATCCGCCATTACCTGGACACCCAGCGGCCGGATTTCAGCGGCCCGGACGACATGGCGGCGTTCATTGCCGGGCTCCACCAGGCGAAGACCGCCATCTACACCCAGACGGTCGCCTCGGGTGGCGTCCCGCTCCGCCCCGGGGTGCGGCGGCTGCTGGAGGAGGCCCGCGCCGCAGGGTTGCGCCTGGCGATCGCGACGACCACTACGCCGGACAACGTCACGGCGCTGCTCCAGGCGAGTCTCGCACCGGATGCGGAATCCTGGTTCGAGGTGATCGCGGCGGGCAGCATGGTGCCCAAGAAGAAACCGGCGCCGGATATCTATTTCCATGCCATGGAATATATGGGTGTCGAGCCCGCGGAGTGCCTGGCCTTCGAGGACTCGGAGAATGGCCTGATCGCGGCGCGCGCCGCCGGGTTGAAGACGCTCGTGACCGTCAGCGATTACACTCAGGGGCACGACTTCAGTGGAGCGGCGCTGCTGCTCGACCAGCTCGGCGAGCCGGGTCACCCGTTCCGGGTTCTGGCCGGCGAGGTGAATGGTGCGGAGTATGTGAACGTCGACCTGTTGCGTCGGCTCCGATGCCGGCCGATGTGAAACCGCAGCTGGCCCGCCGTATGCACGATATCCGGCCCTTCCACGTGATGGCCCTGCTGGCCCGGGCGCGCGAACTGGAAGCCGCCGGGCGGTCTATCGTCCACATGGAGATCGGCGAGCCGGATTTCCCGACCGCCGCCCCCATCATCGCCGCCGGGCAGGCGTCCCTGACCCGGGGGCTTACCCATTACACGCCCGCCGTGGGTCTGAGGGCGCTGCGGGAGGCGATCGCCGGTCATTACCGTGCGCGTGACCGTCTGGACATAGATCCCGACCGGATACTCCTGACGCCGGGCGCGTCGGGTGCGCTGCAGCTGGTGCTGGCCGCGCTGATCGACCCGGGACGCGAAGTCCTGATGAGCGATCCCGGTTACCCCTGCAACCGCAATTTCGTACGCCTGGTGGAAGGGCGGGCGCGGCTGGTGCCGACCGACGCCGCACACGGCTATCAGCTCACACCGGAACTGGCGCAGGCGCATTGGACGGCCGATGTCGCGGCCGTGCTGGTCGCCTCGCCGGCGAACCCGTCCGGCACGCTGTTGACGGCGGACCAGCTCGCCGGGCTGCACGGTCTCGCCCGCGAACGCGGGGCGGCCCTGATCGTCGATGAGATCTATCATGGCCTCACCTACGACGTGACGGCCCGGTCGGCGCTGGCGGTTGCCGACGACGTGTTCGTCATCAACAGCTTCTCGAAATATTTCGGCATGACCGGCTGGCGGCTGGGCTGGCTGGTGGCACCGGCGGAATATGTGGAGGCCCTCGACCGGCTCGCCCAGAACCTGTTTCTCGCGGCACCGACGCTGGCGCAGCATGCGGCGCTGGCCGCCTTCACCCCTGAGGCTCAGGCGGTGTTCGAGGAGCGGCGGCGCATTTTCGCCGAGCGCCGCGGCTTCCTGCTCCCCGCGCTGCGCGAACTCGGCTTCGACATTCCCGTGGAACCGCAGGGCGCCTTCTATCTCTATGCGGGTTGCCGCCGCTTCACCGACGACAGCTTCGCCTTCTGCCATGCGCTGCTCGAAGAGGCCGGCGTGGCGATCACGCCGGGCATCGACTTCGGGCATCATCGCGCCGACGAGCATGTGCGCTTTGCTTATACGACATCGCTGGAGCAGTTGCGGGAAGGCGTAGGCCGGCTGCGCCGCTATCTCGGAAAGCGGTGAACCTCTCGGTGTGCTTCCGTGGCTGAGGCGGGTTTTCCAGGTTCACTGCTCGACGGTCGTCGAGGTTGCCTTCGCGCGCTGTCGCGTTGACGGCCATTCAGCCGGGGGGCTGCCGCAGCTCGCGTACCCATAACGCCGTCGCACCGGCCACGGCCGCGGGCATGACCAGGAAGTTCACGATCGGGACCAGGGTCAGCCCGAGCACGGCGGCCCCGAAGCCGAGTGTCAGCAGGCGCCTTTCCCGCAGGCGCGGCCGCTGCTGACCGAATTTCAGACCATGGTTGTCCATGGGATAGTCGGCGTATTCCAGTGCGAGCATCCAGGCGCTGAACAGCATCCACAGCAGCGGCGCAGCGAAGTTGATGCCGGGGATCACGAACAGGAGCAGCAGCGGCAGGGCGCGTACCGCGAAATAGGCGAGCTTCTGCAGCTCGGACAGCAGGCTGCGCGGGATGTCCCTGACGATGGCCTGCCAGCCACCGGTCTGGTCGGTCGTCTGCCCGGTGAGATGTTGTTCTACGGCTTCCGCAAGCACGCCGTTGAAGGGTGCGGCGATCAGGTTCGCGACGAGGGTGAAGCTGTAGGCGAGTATCAGCAGCGCACTGAGGGCGAACAGGGGCCAGAGCAGATATTGCAGCCAGTGCAGCCAGTCCGGCAGGAAATCGAGCAGATAGGCCACCAGCTGTTCGAAGCCTTGCAGGGCGGCGAAGATCAGACCGGCGAACAGCAGGCCGTTGACCAGCAGCGGCACGACGACGAAGCGCCTCAGTCCGGGGGCCCGCACCAGCCGGAAGCCTTCGAGGAGATAGCCCGCGCCTTTGAAGAGATCCTGCATCCTGACTCCTGGCCGTGAACGGTGCGCGTGGATCAGAGACCGGGCGCGCTGCGTGCGAGGCCATTGCCGCGCATGACACCGGCGACCGCATCGGCGGCCACGGGCCGGCTGTAATAATAGCCCTGCGCCTCCTGGCAGCCCTCGTCGAGAAGGAACTGTGCCTGGGCGGCGGTCTCGACGCCTTCCGCGATCACGCGCAGTCCCAGACTGTGTCCGAGGGCGATGACGGCGCGGGCGATGGCGGTGTCGTCCTCGTCGTGCGGCAGATCCTGCACGAACGAGCGGTCGATCTTGAGGCGGTCGATGGGAAGCTGCTTGAGCCGCGACAGCGACGAATAACCGGTGCCGAAGTCGTCCACGGCGATGGTGATGCCCAGCCGGCGCAGCCGCCGCAGGGTGGCGATGGCCGCGTCCTCCTGCCCCATGACGAAGGATTCGGTGACCTCCAGCTCCAGCTTGCCCGGGGGCAGGCCGGTGTCGGCCAGTATCCGTTCCACGGCCGAGACGATGTTGCCGCGCTGGATCTGCGGCCCGGCGAGGTTCACCGAGATCCGTTCCAGCGGCAGGCCGGCCTCCAGCCAATGCTGTGCCTGGCTGCAGGCCTCGCGCAGCACCCATTCGCCGATGGGGATGATCAGGCCGGTGTCTTCGGCCAGCGGGATGAAACGGTCCGGAGTGACCAGTCCGGCATCACCGTGCCGCCAGCGCAGCAGGGCCTCGACCCCGAAGATCCGTCCATCGGCGATGCCGACCTGCGGTTGGTAATGGAGCTCCAGTTCCTGACGCTCCAGGGCGTGCTTGAGGTCGCTCACCAGGGTCACCTGCTCATGGGCGATGCGCGTGAGCTCGGGTGTGTAGAACTGATAGGCGTTGCGTCCCGACTCCTTGGCCCGGTACATGGCGGCATCCGCATTGCTGATCAGGCCTTCCGCGCTGCGGGCATCGCGCGGATACAGGCTGATGCCGATGCTGGTCGTCAAGTACACGGGCAGGCCGTTGACTTCGATGGGATCGGCCAGCGACTGGATCACCTTGTCCGCCAGCAGGGCCGCATCGCGCTCATGGTGAAAATGTTCCATCAGCACGACGAATTCATCACCGCCCATGCGCACCAGCGTATCCTCACGGCGCACCACCGTGCTCAGGCGCTGCGCGACCTGCTTCAGGAGATGGTCACCCACCGAGTGTCCCATGCTGTCGTTGATGTGCTTGAACCTGTCGAGGTCCAGAAACAGCACCGCCAGCGTGCGCGCTTCGCGGTCGGCCAGCGTCAGTGCGTGCTCCAGACGCTCGGCCAGCAGGGCGCGGTTGGGAAGGCCGGTGAGATAGTCGCGCCGTGCGAGGTTCTCGACCTCGACGGCGCGGCGGATGCGCGACCCCTGGTATACGGCGAGCAGCGTCGTCAGCGCCAGGCCGAACGCCAGCATCAGCCATTCGCGGGAGCGGTGATCCAGGTCGTGGAACTCGGGTGCCGGTGCGAACTGCATGCTCCACGCACGCCCCGGCACCTGCAGGGCTATGCCCGCGACCAGCGGCCCGGTGAAGCGCCCTCCGGGCGGCGGAGGCACCGGCGTGGCGCGCAGGCGCGACGGCTGGAAGTGGAGCAGGCGGTTCTCCGGCGGGGCCGATTCATCGATCAGCATCCAGTCGATGCCGGCCGGCTGGGCCTGGTGTCGCGAGACGGCCGAGAGGTCCGCCGCACACAGCAGGATGACCAGAAAGCCTTGCAGATTCCGGCGCCGTTCCGCCGGTGTTGCCGGGATGACACCGCCACGGTAGACCGGCCGATAGACGGCGACGCTGCGGTTGCGCTCGGGATCCTGCACCAGCGTGAAGGCCTCAGTGGCCAGAATCGTGCCGCTGTCGCGCGACGCGTCCATCACGCTGCGGTTGTTGGGCCGGCTGTATGCATCGAAGCCGAGCGCCGGGCGGTTCCGCTCCAGCGGCATCGTGAACCACACGGGAAAATATTCCGGCCGCTCCGCAGCCCGCACGAGCGATTCGTCGGCCGCGCGCTCCGTGATCCGGAAATCCCCGAGGCCGTCGGCACGGGCCGCGGCCTCGAAGGAGGCGCGTTGGTCCGCGGTGATCCGGGGCAGCCATTCGATGGCGCGGAGTTCCGGGTGCGAGTCCAGGTGGGTACGCAGGAAGGCCTCGAATTCGGCGCGGGTGACTTCACTGCTGGCGTCGAAGAAACCGCCGGTCGATGTGAGGCTCTCCAGGGCGCGCTCGATGTCCGCTTGCATGCGCGCCGCCCGTTCCTTGGCGAGGAATTCGAAGCGCTGCCTCAGGTGGCTGTGGTCCTGCTGGCGTTCGTAGAGGAATGCGGCGACGCTCAGGACGCCGCCCAGCAGCCCGATCACCAGGACAGCGATATAGCGGCGGAGAACGGTTGGTGTAGTACGGCGTGGCGGCATCTCGGCGGGGCGCGGCACATGCGACCGGTTGTGACGGGACACGGTCAATCGAGCGGCATCCCTGAGCATAGGTGGAGGGTGCAGTTTAGCGGTGCGGCACCGGGTGATTCAATTCGCCGGCGTTTCGCGAGCCGGGATATCGGTGCAGACGCCCGCGCTTCGGCACTCATACCACGCCTCGCATCGCCAGGCACGCACTGCCATAGGCCGCATCCTGGTGGGCCGCGACGGTCACCGGGACCTCCAGCAGGCGTTCGCGCAGCCGTCGCCAGGGCGCATTGGCGGCGCCGCCACCCACGCTGATGACCTCGGAAGGGTAGGGCGCGCCGAGTTCGTGCAGCAGGCGATAACCCTGCCGTTCGATGGCCGCGATGCCTTCCAGCAGCCCCTGGAGAAAGCGCGCGTCGTCCGCGGGACGGGGCTCCATGCGTGGATGAAGTCCCGGGTCGCAGACGGGGAAGCGTTCGCCGACGCCGGGCAGGGGATAGTAGTCGAGCCCGGTCGGATGCTCCGGGTCGAGCCGTGCCTCCAACGCGCGCAGTTGCGCCGTATCGAAAAAACGCCGCAGCACGGCCCCGCCGCTGTTGGAGGCGCCGCCGACCAGCCAGCGTTCGCCGAGCCGATGGCTGTAGACGCCGTATTCGGGTGCGGATACGGGGCGCCCGGCCAGCACTTTCAGGACCAGGGTGCTGCCGAGTGAGGTGACGGCCTGGCCGATGCGGTCGGCGCCGGTGGCGAGGAAGGCGGCGGTGCTGTCGGTGGTTCCGGCGACGACCCGCGCCTGCGGCATGGCCCAGCGCCGGGCCAGCGTCTGCCGCAGCGGCGCGACGGGCGTGCCCGGCGGCAGCACCCGTGGCAGCCGCTCCAGCGGGATCAATTCCGCGACCCACCCGGGCCAGCGGCGGCCGACGGGATCGTAGCCGAGCTTGAGGACGTTGTTCTCGTCGCTGACGTCGAAGCGCCCCGTCAACTGCCCGACCAGCCAGTCGGCCTGGTGCAGCAGCCGGACGGCTCCGGGGTGACGCGCCCGCAGCCACAGCGCCTTCGCGAGCCCGCTGTGCGGACCACGCGCCGCGCTCCCGGCCGGGGCCGCGGCGGCGATGCGTTCGGCCTCGGCAACGGCGCGCCCGTCGTTGTACATCAGCGCGGGTCCCGGCGGCGTGCCGTCCGCATCGCAGGCGAGCACGGTCGCCGAGGTGGCGTCGACGGCGATGGCGGCGACGCGGCGCAGATCACAGCGCCCGGCGAGGTCGTCCAGGGTCCGTGTCAGGGCCTGCCACCACAGTCCCGGGTCCTGTTCGACGCCGCCATCGCGGCGCAGCGGTTCGGGAAGGGGCGTCCGGGCGGTACCGATCTCCCGCCCCTGCGCATCGATCAGGCAGGCGCGCACGCCGGAGGTGCCGACGTCGATGCCCAGGAAGTGGGGACCGGTCACTGCCGCGTCCGGCGGCCGGTCAGGGCAGCTCGACCTTCGGTGCCGGCTGCCAGCCGGGGGCGCGGTGTTCGACCACGACGTGGGTGTAGATGCCGCCGCGCACGTTGAATTCCGCCGTCAGCCGCATGAAACGCGGCTGCGTGGCGGCCACCAGGTCGTCGAGCATGCGGTTGGTGACGTCCTCGTGGAAGGCGCCCTCGTCGCGGAACGACCAGATGTAGAGCTTCAGCGACTTCAGCTCGACACAGGCGGCTTCCGGGATGTATTCCAGGAGCAGGGTCGCGAAATCCGGCTGGCCCGTCTTCGGGCACAGGCAGGTGAACTCCGGCATCCGGATCCGGACCAGGTAGTCGCGGCCGGGCTGCGGATTGGGGAAGGTTTCCAGGGTCTTGCTCGGTTTGGTGCTCATGGCCGGGGAAGATACAAGATGCGAGAGAAGTGACACAAGCGAAAACAGCCGGAGTCGGGCCGGTGCCCGCGGGCGGACGGACGCGGAAGACCGTGCTGTCAATCCTTGTATCTTGTCTCTCGCATCTTGTATCTTCGCCCCCCATGCGCCTAGACAAGATCAAACTCGCCGGCTTCAAGTCGTTCGTCGATCCCACCACGATCCACCTGCCCAGCAACCTGGTGGGCATCGTCGGTCCCAACGGCTGCGGAAAATCCAACACCATCGACGCGGTGCGCTGGGTGATGGGCGAGAGTTCCGCCAAGCACCTGCGCGGCGACTCCATGGCCGACGTCATCTTCAACGGTTCCAGCGCCCGCAAGCCGGTCGGCCACGCCAGCGTGGAACTGGTGTTCGACAACAGCGAGGGCAAGATCGGCGGGCAGTACGCCCAGTACGGCGAGATCTCCATCAAGCGTCAGGTCTCGCGCGACGGCACCTCGGCCTACTTTCTGAACGGCGTGCGTTGCCGGCGGCGCGACATCACCGACATCTTCCTCGGCACCGGCCTGGGCCCGCGCAGCTATTCCATCATCGAGCAGGGGATGATCTCCCGTCTGATCGAGGCGCGTCCCGAAGATCTGCGCATCTATCTGGAGGAGGCGGCCGGCATCTCCAAATACAAGGAACGCCGCCGCGAGACCGAGAACCGGATCAGGCATACGCATGAAAATCTATCTCGTTTGAATGATTTGCGAGAAGAAATTGAGAAGCAGCTGGAGAAGCTGCAGCGCCAGGCGCGCACCGCCGAGCGCTACAAGGAACTCAAGCAGCAGGAGCGCCGTGTACGCGCCGAGCTGTTGACGCTCAAACATCAGAAACTCCACCAGGAGAGCGCGGAGCGCCAGCGCAGCATCCAGGAGCTCGAGGTCCAGCTCGAGGCCGTGATCGCCGATCAGCGCGCCCTGGAAGCCGCCATCGAAAAGGCCCGCGAGGCCCAGATCGAGGCCAACGACACCTTCAACGAAGTGCAGGGCCGTTACTACGGCCTGGGCGCCGAGATCGCCCGTGTCGAGCAGGGCATCCAGCACGGCAAGGACAGCCGCACGCGCCAGCAGCAGGAGCTGGCCCAGGCCGACAAGGCCTGGAACGAGGCCGAGGCCCATATCGAGGTCGACACCCGGCGTCTGGCCGAGCTGGCCGAACAGCTCGCCACCCAGGAGCCCGAGCTGGCTGCGCTGCAGGCGCGCGCCGAGGAGACCGGGGCGCAGCTGCGCGAGGCCGAGCAGGGCATGCAGGCCTGGCAGGCGGAGTGGGACGACTTCAACCGCCGCGCTGCCGAGCCGCAACGCAGCGCCGAGGTCGAACGCACGCGCATCGATCATCTGGAACGCCAGGTCCTGCAGCTTGCCCAACGGCTCGATCGCATCAACGCCGAACGTCAGTCGCTGGCCGGCGGCGGCCTGGACGAGGAGATCGCGCAGCTCGAGAGCGAGGCCGAACAGCGTGAGGACGAGGCACGCCGTCTGCAGGCGGAGCTGGATACCGTTCGAAGCAATATCAATGAATTGAGAGAGCAAGCTCAGGCGCAGGCTCGCGATATCGACGTCCGGCGCCGCGCCCAGCAGGACACCCGCGGCCGGCTGGTGTCGTTGGAAGCGCTGCAGCAGGCCGCGCTGGGTCAGACCGGCGGCGCCGTCACCGACTGGCTGAAGGCGCAGGGGCTCGCCGACGCACCGCGGCTCGCGCAGCAGTTGCAGGTGGCATCGGGCTGGGAGCGCGCCGTCGAGACCGTGCTCGGAGCCTACCTCGAAGCGGTGTGCGTCGACGGCATCGATCAGGTCGCCGGCGTGCTGGGCGGGCTCGATCAGGGCGACCTGACACTGTTCGATACCACGCAGGCGCCGGCGGCTCCGACCGGTCCGCTCGCACCGCTGACGGATCATGTCCAGGCCCCCTGGCCGCTGGCCGGCGTGCTGGGCGGCGTGTATGCGGCGGAGACCCTGGATCAGGCCTTGGCCCGCCGCGATCGGCTGGGGGCGCGCGAGTCCATCGTGACCCGCGACGGGGTGTGGATCGGGGCCGGTTGGCTGCGCGTCACGCATGCCGCCGACGACAAGGCGGGCATCCTGGCGCGCGAGAAAGAAATCAAGATCTTGAAGGCTGAACTTGAGGCTCAAGATGAGCAGTTGGCGGCACTCGAGGCAACCCTGGAACAGGCCCGCGAGGCCCTGGCCGACGCCGAGATCCGCCGCGACGATCTGCAGATCGCCGTCAACCAGGCGCACCGCGCGACCAGCGAATCCCGCGCCCAGCTGAGCGCCCGCCGCTCCCGTCATGAACAGCTGCAGGCGCGTCTGGCGGCCATCACCCAGGAGGCCGGGGAGCTGACCGCGGAACGTGAGCGCAGCGACGACGAGCACGCCGCCGCCCGCCGCCGTCTGACCGAGGCCCTGGAACGGATGGAGACGCTCGCCGAAGAGCGCGAACGCCGCAGCGCCGAGCGCGAGCAGCGCCGCGCGGCCCTCGATCAGGCCCGCGCCCAGGCCCAGGCGGACCGCGACGCCGCCCATGCCATCGCCATCCAGATCGAATCCATGCGCACCGCGCGCGGCACCACCCAGCAGAACCTCGACCGCATGCGCGGCCAGCAGGTGCACCTGCGCGAGCGCCGCGAGCAGCTGCGTGCCGCGCTGGAGGAGGGCGAGGCGCCGCTCGCCGCCCTGCAGGAGGAACTCGCCCGGTTGCTGGAGCGCCGCTCCCAGGTCGAGGCGGAGCTGGCGGACGCACGCCGCAAGGTCGAGGAGATCGACCACCAGCTGCGCGGCGACGAGCAGGAGCGCGCCGGCAAGGAACGTAACGCCCAGGAGATCCGCGACCGCCTGTCGCAGCTGCGCATCGACTTCCAGGAGATCAAGGTCCGCAGCCAGACGCTGCTGGAACAGCTCGCCGAGACCGAGATGAGCCTGGAGACCCTGATCCAGGAGATGCCCGAGCACGCCGACATCGACACCTGGTCCGCGGAGCTGGAGCAACTCGAGACCAAGATCCAGCGCCTTGGCCCGATCAATCTCGCGGCCATCGAGGAATTCGAGGAACAGTCCGAGCGCAAGACCTATCTCGACGCCCAGCACGCCGACCTGACCGAGGCCCTGGAGACGCTGGAGAACGCCATCCGCAAGATCGACCGCGAAACGCGCACGCGTTTCAAGGAGACCTTCGACAAGGTCAATTCCGGCCTGCAGCGCATGTTCCCGCGCCTGTTCGGCGGGGGTCACGCCTACCTGGAGCTGACCGGCGAGGACCTGCTGGATACCGGCGTGACCGTCATGGCCCGCCCGCCGGGCAAGCGCAACAGCACCATCCATCTGCTGTCCGGCGGCGAGAAGGCGCTGACCGCGGTGGCGCTGGTGTTCGCCATCTTCGAGCTGAACCCGTCGCCGTTCTGCATGCTCGACGAGGTGGATGCGCCGCTGGACGATGCCAACGTCGGCCGCTTCTGCGACATGGTCAAGGAGATGTCCGAGCACGTGCAGTTCATCTTCATCACCCACAACAAGATCACCATGGAGCTGTCGAATCAGCTCATGGGCGTGACCATGCACGAGCCGGGCGTGTCGCGCCTGGTCGCCGTGGACGTGGACGAGGCTGCCAAGCTGGCGGCCAGCTGAGGGGCCGGCGACGCCGGTGCCGCTGACCGAACGATATGGATACCTTGCGCTGGATACTGCTGTTCATCGGGGCCATCGTGGTGGCGGGCGTCTATGTCTGGAGCCGCCGCAAGGCCGCCGAGGAGGAGGATGTCTTCGTGCGCGCCGAACCGGGCGTCGGCGACGACGAGATCGATCCGCTGTTCGCACCCCCGCCGACGCCGTCCGCGGCCGGGCCCGCGCCGCCGTCCGCCGCAACCGCGCGGGCACCATCACCGCCTGCGGTCGCCGCCGCGGCCGACGAACCCGACCTGGAATCCGTGCACCGCGAGCTGTCGTCGCTGCAGGAACTGCTGCAGGCCGAGGCGCGTGAACGCAGGCCGGCGTCCGCCGCGGCGGAGGCGCGATCGGTGCCGGCCGTCCCGGCCCCCCGCCGTCCGACGGCACCGCCGCCCGCTCCGCCGGAGGAGAAGATCGTCGCGCTCTATATCGTCGCACCGCCGGGGCAGCCGTTCGCCGGCACCGAGGTGGCCGAGGCGCTGGAGCAGGCCGGCCTGCGCTACGACGACATGCACATCTACCAACGCTATCCCGACGGCAGCGCGGGCGGCCCCCCGGTCTTCGGCGTCGCCAATCTGGTCGAGCCCGGCACGCTGGAGCCCGAGTTGCTGGCCGGGAAGGGCACGCCCGGCCTGAGCCTGTTCCTGCAGCTGCCCGGCCCGCTCAATCCGGTGCGTGCCTTCGATCTGTTCGCCGCGACCGCGCAGCGGCTGGCCGAGCGGCTCGGCGGCGAACTGCGCGACCGCAGCCGCAGCGCGGTGAGCCGGCAGTCCCTCGAGCATCTGCGCGACGAGGTTCAGCAGTACGAGCTCCGCCTGCGTCTGCCCCGGTCCTCCTGAGCGTATGGGCACGGCCAAGTCAGCCGCGAGGCGCAGCGCCGAACTGCGCAGGCTGCTGCAGCATCACAATTATCTCTACTACGTCCTCGACGCGCCGGAGATCCCGGACGCCGAATACGATCGCCTGTTCCGCGAGCTGCAGCGGATCGAGGCGGAACACCCCGAACTCGTCACACCCGACTCGCCCACCCAGCGCGTCGGCGGCACGCCGCTGGAGCGCTTCGCGCAGGTCACGCACGCCGTGCCGATGCTGTCCATCCGCACCGAGACCGACACGACCGAGAACGGCGCCATCGCCTTCGACGCGCGCATCCGCCGCGAACTGAAGCTGGGCGCGGACGACCCGCCGGTGGAATACGCCGCGGAACTGAAGTTCGACGGCCTGGCCATCAGTCTGCGCTACGAGCGGGGCGTGCTGGTGCAGGCCGCCACGCGCGGCGACGGGCAGGTCGGCGAAGACGTCACCCAGAACGTGCGCACCGTCGCCAGCATCCCCCTGCGGCTGCAGGGTATCGATGCACCCGTGCTGGAAGTGCGCGGCGAGGTCTACATGCGCCGTGACGACTTCGAGCGCCTCAATGAACGTCAGCGCGAGGCCGGCGAGAAGACCTTCGTGAACCCGCGCAATGCGGCGGCCGGTTCCATCCGCCAGCTCGATCCGGGCATCGCCGCGCGCCGACCGCTGAGTTTCTTCGCCTACGGGCTGGGCGAGGTGCGGGGCTGGGACGTGCCGGAGACCCACAGCGCCGTGCTCGACGCGCTCATGGACATGGGCGTGCCGGTGTGCGCGGACCGCGCGGTGGTGCGGGGCGCCGCGGGGCTGGTGGAATTCCATCGGAAAATCGCCGCCCGGCGCGACGCGCTCCCCTTCGATATCGATGGCGTGGTCTACAAGGTCAACAGCCGTGCCCTGCAGGAGCGGCTCGGCTTCGTGACCCGCGAGCCGCGCTGGGCGGTGGCGCACAAGTATCCCGCCCAGGAGCAGCTCACGGTGGTGCGCGACATCGACATCCAGGTCGGCCGCACCGGCAAGCTCACACCGGTGGCCAAGCTGGAACCGGTGTTCGTCGGCGGCGTGACCGTGACCAACGCCACGCTGCACAACGAGGACGAGGTGCGCCGCAAGGACGTGCGCATCGGCGACACCGTGATCGTGCGCCGGGCCGGCGATGTGATCCCGGAAGTGGTCGGTGTGCTGCTGGAGCGGCGCCCGAAGGATGCCGGCAAGCCGTTCGATCTGCACAAGCGTCTCAAGGGCCGCTGTCCCGTGTGCGGCAGCGCCATCGCCCGTGAGGAGGGCGAGGCCGACTGGCGCTGCACGGCGGGCCTGTACTGCCCGGCGCAGCGCAAGGAGGCGATCAAGCATTTCGCCTCGCGCCGCGCCATGGATATCGAGGGCCTCGGGGACAAGCTGGTCGATCAGCTTGTCGAACGCGGCCTGATCGCGGACGTCGCCGACCTCTACACGCTGACCGCCGCACAGCTCGCCGAGCTGGAACGCATGGGTCCGAAGTCGGCCGAGAATCTGGTCGCCGCACTGGACCGGAGCCGCGACACCACCCTGGCGCGCTTCCTGTTCGCGCTCGGCATTCCGGATGTCGGCGAGGCCACGGCCGCCGCGCTCGCCGCGCACTTCGGCAGCCTCGAGGCGCTCATCGAAGCCGCCGAGGCCTATGCCGCGGCCCTGGCGATCGACGACGACGAGACCGCCGCGGCGCGCGCCCGGCGGCTCAAGGCCCAGGCCCTGCAGCAGGTGCCCGATGTCGGCCCCGAGGTCGCGGACCGGATCACCCGGTTCTTCACCGAACCCCACAATCTGCGCGTCGTCGAACGGCTGCGCGAGGCCGGCGTGCGCTGGAAGGATGTGGCGGTCGTTCCGGCTGCCGCACAGCCGCTCGCCGGCAAGACCTTCGTCCTCACCGGTACGCTCGAAGGCATGACCCGCGACGAGGCCAAGGCGGCCCTCCAGGCCCTGGGCGCCAAGGTCAGCGGCAGCGTGTCGAAGAAGACCGATTACGTCGTGGCCGGCGCCGACCCCGGCTCCAAGCTGGCCAAGGCCCGGGAGCTCGGCGTCACCGTGCTGGACGAGGCCGGCCTGCGGGCTCTGCTGGGTGAATAACCTCCTGCCGGGCCGTCGATGACAGCCTTCGCAAACCCAGAAAACCAATTCAGCCACGGAAGCACACGGAAGGCACCGAAATACCAAAGCTGTCGTTGGCAAAGCCCCATGCCCTGTCGGCAGGTGTCGGCCGCAGGGGTGAGGCGGAATGGGCAAGACGTCCAGTGGACGTCTTGCCCGCCGAACGGGTTCGCACGATGTTGGCGAACTCCGGTCCTGCGCAGCAGGCGGCCGTCAAGCCTACAGGGAAGCATTTACGGCGTCCTGCCGACAGGGCCTGGGGCTTTGTCAGTCCGGGGTTCAGTAAAACAACGCGTGAAGCCCCAGCTCAGGCAAATACGGTTTTCCGGTTAAAGCCGCTGATCCGGCGGCCGATTCTTGTAGCTCGTGGACACCGCTCAGGTGTCCGATGCGCCTCCAGTCGAGCACAGGAATGCCATGAGTTTCCAAGGACCCACCCGCAACGGACCGCTGCCGCCGCGATTCAAGGACCTGATGCAGGGCTGCCGCCAGATGGCGCGCACCCACCTCGTGCCGCTGTTCGCCTCGGTGTTCGACAATGCCGACGTGGCGCTGCTCGAATTCGCCTCCAAGGCCGAGAGCAATGCGGCGCAGACCAAATTCTTCGCAGCCATGCAGGAGTTCAAGCGCAAACGCGGCGATCTGGAACAGATCTTCTTCAGGGCCGTGGATGCGGGCTTCCGTGACTTCATCAAGGGAGAGACGGACGGCGACGGGGCCGGTGCGGCGGCGCTCCCGACGCCGGGCAGGCTCAGCCTGGTCGACAAGGGCGAGGTGGAGGAGTCCCTGCCGCTCCAGAACATGACGGCCAAGGCCCACGCGACCTACAGCGAGGCGCTCTACGGCCTGACCCAGCGCCTGGCGGTCATCAACGGCGGCTCGCGCCTGCAGGACGAGCACCTGCCCGGCGGACCGGCGCAGATCGCCCGGGCGGCCCGCGACGCCTTCCGCCTGCTGGACATGGACGGCAAGACGCGCATGGTCGCCTATGCGGTCTTCGACCGCTCCGTGATGCGCGAGCTGCAGGGCCTCTACGAGGAATACAACCGCCGACTGGTCAATGCGGGCATCCTCCGCAACCTCAAATACGAGATCCGCAAACAGCCCGATCCGCGCCCGGTGAGACCCGACTCCGTTGCGGCCGGCGCAACGTCGATTCCGGCCGCCGGCGGCTCGTCTCTGCAGGCCGCGGCTGGAACGTCCGCGCAGACCGTGGGTGAGGAGACCTTCGAGACGATCCGCGAGCTGCTGGCGATGCGCCGCACCGCGGGTGGCGGGGGAGCCGCCGTTCCGCCGCCGACCGAGGCGGTCGCGGCCAGCTCGCGCACGAGCATTCTCGGGGCCATAGATTCCATTCAGCAGGCGCACAGCGAAGCGGAGGCCACACGCCGCTTCAACGCCGAGATCGTCGAGACGGTCACTGTCGATCAGGCCCTGCTCGAAAAGCTCAAGGTCGCGCTCGTCGACGAACGGCAGCGGCTGTACGGCGGCGTCGACCGGCGGCGCGTCGCCAGCGCCGATGCGGACGTGATCGATCTCGTGGGCATGCTGTTCGACTACATGCTGCAGGACGAGCAGTTGCCGAACGCCGTGAAGGCGCTGCTCAGCCGCCTGCACACACCCTACCTGAAGGTGGCGATCCTGGACCGGCACCTGTTCACCGACAGGCAGCATCCGGCGCGGCGGCTGCTGGATGCCATGGCCGCGGCCGGCGCGCGCTGGGTGAGCGAGGACGACCTGGATCGCGGCATCTTCCCCTGCATGCGTCATCTGGTCGAGCGCATTATGGCGGAATTCAAGGACGACCTGGGCCTGTTCGACGCGTTGGAGGAGGAGTTCGCCGACCATCTGCGCGAGGTCGAGCAGAAAGCGGAGGTGATCGAGAAGCGTTCGGTCGAGATGGCCGACGGACAGGCCAGGCTGCAGCATGCGCGCGTGCGCGCCCAGGAGGAGATCGATGCCCGGCTGCTGCACAGCCAGCTGCGGCCGGAGGCGCAGGATTTCCTGCGTCAGGTGTGGATGGAGAAGCTGACCTTCATCCTGCTGCGGGAAAAGGGTGGCGAAGACAGCGCGTCCTGGAAGCTGGCCCTGACGCTGGCGGACGACATCGTGTTCAGCCTGGACCGGCGCGGCGGCGAGGCCGCGCGGGCCGAATTGCGCGCGGCATTGCCGGCCTTGCGCGCGCGCCTGCGCGAAGGTCTGGAGGAGCTGCGCGCCTACGGCCGCCGCGACAACGACAGACTGCTGGCACAGATCATCCAGTGGCAGGACGAACTGCTCAGCCAGGCGGAGGTGCCGCAACCGCCGCAGCCGGAAACGGCGCCGCGCGAGGTACGGGCGCAACAGGAACCGGCACAGCCCCTGTCGCCCGAACTCGCGGCGACGCTCGAACGGCTCGGCTCGCTGGCGTTCGATACCTGGTTCGAGTTCAAGGAGGCCGGCGGGGTGCGGACCCACCGCTGGAAGCTCGCCTGGTACAGCAAGATTTCTTCCAACTACATGTTCGTGGATGCTATGGGGGTGAAGGCGGCCGAGTATCCGAAGATGGAACTCGCGCAGCTGCTGTGCGGCGGGCAGGCGCGCATCCTCACCCTGGAGCACAAGCCGTTTCTGGATCGCGCCCTGGAGAGCATCCTGGCGTGGCTTGGCCGTGACAAGACGCAGGCGGCCTCCTGATGGCCGCAGGGGAGAGTGACATGTCCGAAAAGCGCAGGGCGATACGCAAGGATGTCGCGACCGATCTGCCGGTGACCGATGTGAACACCGGGCGGGTGGTGGGCGAGCTGGTGAACATTTCCAGCGCGGGTTTCATGCTGTTCGCGGCGACACCGCTGGCGCCCCATTCGGTTTTTCAGCTGAGCCTACAGATTCCCAAGCCCGTCCGCGGGATCGATACGCTGTATTTCGGGGCGGAGTGCCTGTGGTGTTCTCCGGCCGATCGTCCGGACCGCTACTGGATAGGGTTCCATCTGATTGATATTTCTCAGCAAGAACATGAGGCCCTGGAGTACTTCGTGGAATCCGTCTGAGCCGTGCAGGCACACGGCGCGATTGGCAGGGGGCGGCGAAATCACTAAACTGGCGCCTCATATTCGAGCCAGTCGGAGTCGCCATGCAAGTTGCCAAGCACAAGGTCGTGACCATCGATTACACCCTGACGGACGCGCAGGGGGAGGTCATCGACAGTTCCAAGGGCGGGGAACCGCTCGCCTACATCCACGGCATGAACAACATCATCCCGGGCCTGGAGAATGCGCTTGACGGCAAGCAGCCGGGCGACAGCCTGAAGGTGACGGTGCCACCGGCCGAGGGCTATGGCGAACGCAACGACGCCATGCAGCAGGAAGTCCCGCGCGAGATGTTCGATGCCACCGAGAGCATCCAGGTCGGCATGCAGTTCCACGCCAGCGACGGTGAGCACATGCACGTCGTGACCGTGGTCGGCGTCACCGATACCCATATCACCGTCGACGGCAATCATCCGCTGGCGGGCGAGACCCTGAATTTCGACGTCACCGTCGTCGATGTCCGAGACGCCACGGCCGAAGAGCTCGACCACGGCCACGTGCACGGTCCGGGCGGGCATCATCACTGACGCGGCGGGTCCCGCCGTTTCCGCAGTTCTCCCGCGCAGTAGCGGAGCGTATTGCGTCCTTTTGCAGGCTCATTAGCTGCCGGACCGTCGGAGCGCCGGGCCCTGCGCCGGGGGCGAATCTGCCACGGGGTGAACCCACGGCTTCCGGCTGTCGACCGGGCCACCTCTGAAGCCGACTTGCGACAGCCGGAGGCGGAAGGGCGTGGGTCGGTCGGCAGCCTTGCACCAGGGCCAGTTGCGTCACCCAGGATACCGATACGTCCGCGCATTACGGAGCCTTGCCGCGAATAGTGTTAACAGGCCCTAGTGATACGCCTCCGCCTTGACGATCTCCCGCAAGGCGATCGTGCTCGTCAGGGTGCCGCCGTAACGGCGTTCCTCCACCGTCGCGATTCCGCGTTCGACCGATTTCAGTACACCGTTGCGTTTGCGGCCGCCGGAGGCGACGATCCGCACCGGACGGCCGATATGCTCGCCGAGCTGCGCCTGGTCGACGCTGCGGTAGCGGGGCGGTTCTGCCCTAGCGGCGGTCGCCGGCCGGATCGTGGACGAGGCCGGCGGCTCGATGCCCAGATCGCTCCAGAAGCCGTCGCGACCGATCGCGTCGCGCATCTGTCCGTCCAGGTGCTCGCCGAGATCGACGAAGGACAGACTGAGATCGTCGACGGCCCGGCCGTTGACGCTCACCGTCAGGCCAAGCAGATCGGGCAGCTGCGACGGCTGATAGAGGCCTAGCGTGGTCAGATCCAACGGATCGACGGGGCGGGCGGCCACGACCATCTCACCCGGGTTGCGGAGCATGTCCTGGAAGGCATCGCGCAGGCCGGGGCCCGGCACGAATCCCATGTAGATCTGGTACAGAACATCGGGTTCGGCGGCCAGCTGCGCGATGTAGGTCTCGGCATCGACGCCGCGCTGCGCCGCGCAGTAGTCGACGAGTTTGCGGGTGAAGTCGGGCTCCAGGCGATAGGTCATACGCATATCGCGCAGCCGCGGGATCTTCGGCGGCATCGTATGGATGTCGCGGCTCACGTCGACCAGGGTCAGGCCGAAGCTGCCGCTCTCGCCGGCGGCGCGGAAATCCCAGCTGAGCTCGACGCCGGGAAAGGTATCGGCGAAGCGGTAGCCCATGCGCGCATCGACCAGGAACTCGTCATAGCCGATGGTGGTGAAATCCTTGGCGCCGAATACCTGACCGAGGCTGCAGCTGTCGCTCTCGATATTCAGGAGTCCGGCCAGCGTGGCGGTGGATTTGCGCAAGCCCTGGACGAGGGCGCTGTCCGCCCGCATGTGCCAGCCCCGCATCTCGATCCATGCCTGTGCCGGCAGTTCGCCCCGCTCACGGGACCCGCCGAATCCGTTCAGCAGAAAGTCCATGTCCGGCCCGCCGACGGTGAGGGCGTCGATCTGGAAATGATCCGGGAAGTCGTGCGGGAGGATACGCAATCCATGCAGCGTGACGCTTCCCGACAGATCGGTGTCCAGATCGGCGTAGCTGATGTCGGCGAACGCCCTGCCGACGGCGATCAGTTCGTCGATGTCGGATTTGACCTGATAATGAACGTAGCCCTTGACGCCGCCCGCGACGGCGCCGCCGGCGACGGCGATCCCTGCCAACAGATGCGTGAGCTTCATGCCCGCTCCCCGTTTGCTGTTCCGATAGGGCTATAGCGCGCGCAGGGCAGGGGACTTGAATGTGGATACGGCAGGCCGGCCGCCGCGGATGCCGCGTCAGGGCCGTGTATCGAGCAGCTCTATCCAGTGCTTCACCGGCACGCCGGCCGCGCTCTGCAGATGCAGCTGACAGCCGACGTTGGCCGTGGCGATCAGCTCCGGCCCGGGCCGTTCGAGGTTGGCGAGCTTGGCATCGCGCAGCCGCCTGGACAGCTCCGGCTGCAGCAGCGAATACGTGCCGGCGGACCCGCAGCACAGGTGAGCGTCACGCACCTCGGTGAGATCGAAGCCCAGTTTCGTCAGGACACTTTCGACGGTTCCGGCGAGCCGCTGGCCGTGCTGCAGCGTGCAGGGCGCATGAAACGCGATGCGGCGGCGCCGTTTCTCCGTCAGAGGCGTCAGATCCTCCGCGCCGAGCACCTCCACCAGATCACGCGCCAGCGCGGCGATGCGCGCGGCCTTCGCGGCGTATTCCGGGTCGTCGGCCAGGAGCGTGCCGTAATCCTTCACCATCACACCGCAGCCGCTCGCCGTCGTCACGATCGCCTCGATGCTGTCTTCGACGTACGGCCACCAGGCATCGATATTGCGGCGCATGAAGGCGCGCGCTTCGGCTTCGGCACTGAGATGCTGGCTGAGCGCGCCGCAGCAGCCCGCCGCGGGTGCGACGACCAGCGAGATGCCCAGCCGATCCAGCACCCGGGCCGCCGCCGCGTTGGTGTTGGGCGTCGCACCCGCCTGTGCGCAGCCGGCGAGCACCAGCATGCGCCGCGCGTGGCGTGGTGGCGGCCACGTTCCCGCCTTCTGCGGTGCGGGAATCTTCGTCCGCAGCGGTCGCGGCAGAACGGGACGCACGGCCCGGCCGATGCGCAGCAGCGTGCCGAAGCGCCCCGCATGCGGGATCACGGTGCGCAGCAGGTGCCGATAGAGACGTTCCGGCCAGGGACGTGCGATGCGGCGCTCGGCGATGCCGCGGCCGATGTCCGCCAGGCGTCCGTAGCGTACGCCGGATGGGCAGGTGGTCTCGCAGGCGCGGCAGGTCAGGCAGCGGTCGAGATGCAGTCGGGTCTCGCGCGTGGCGGCGCGGCCTTCCAGCATCTGCTTGATGAGATAGATGCGCCCGCGCGGTCCATCGAGCTCGTCGCCGAGCAGCTGATAGGTCGGGCAGGTGGCCGTGCAGAAGCCGCAGTGCACGCAACTGCGCAGAATGGCGTCGGCCTCGCGGCCTTCAGGCGTGTCCAGTACGTCCGGCGTGAGTGAGGTCTGCATGGCTCAGAGATCCGGATAGAGTCTGCCGCGATTGAGGATGCCGTGCGGATCGAAGGCCTGCCTGAGACGCCGGTGCAGGGCCAGCAGCGGGGCCGGCAACGGTTGGAACACCGCACCGTCCTGCGCGCCGCGAAAGCGCATGGCGTGCCCGCCGGCGGCCGCCGCTGCGGCGAACAGGGTGTCGGCGGGCGCCGTGGTCTTCACCCAGCGCAGAGCGCCGCCCCAGTCGACGAGCTGCTTGCCGTCGAGGGGCAGAGCGCCGGTCGTCGGGGGGACCGAAAGCCGCCAGAGCTCCCCGTTGCCGGCAAAGAAGCCGCCGCGCTGTTCGCGCAGCCTGTTCCAGAAGTCCGCGCCGGCGGGATCGCTCTCGCCGCCGACGCGCCGCCGCGCGGCCGCGACGGCCTGTTCGGCACCCGACAGGCGCACGTGCAGGCGATCGCCGTCGTAGCACAGCCCCGCCAAAGGCAACGGCTCGCGCTGCCATCCGGTCATGCGCCCCCTGGCATCTTCGTCGTCCAGATCCAGGACCAGAAAGGCCTCGGCAGCCGGGCGGGGCAACACCTTCAGCGAGATCTCCAACAGCGCGCCGAGCGTGCCATAGGCGCCGCACATCAGCCGCGAGACGTCGTAGCCCGCGACGTTCTTCATGACCTCGCCGCCGAAGCGCAGGATCTCGCCGCCGCCGTTGACGATCTTCACGCCCAGCACGAAATCGCGTGCCGCGCCGCGGAACGGCCGTGCCGGTCCTGACAGCCCGCAGGCGATCGTGCCGCCGAGCGTCGCCGCCGGTCCGAAGTGCGGCGGCTCGAAGCCCAGCATCTGTCCGCGTTCCGCCAGGGCCGCTTCCACCTCGGCGAGCGGCGTGCCGGCGCGCGCCGTGATCACCAGTTCGGTGGGCTCGTAGCGCACGATGCCGCGCAGTGCGGAGACGTCGAGGACTTCGCCCTCGGTGTGACGGCCGAGAAAATCCTTGCTGCCACCGCCGCGGACGACGAGCGGCGTGCTCTGCGCAGCGGCGGCGCGGATTCGGTCCCGGATGATGTTGTCGTGCCTGTCCGACATAAAAACCTTTCAACACGAAGGCGCCGAAGGCGCGCGAAGGAAATACAATGACAGATCCAACTGATCAATCCTCGATCCCGAAAGGAATGGGGCCTCCGGTTTCATATCGCATACGATTCACTTTGCGCGCCTTCGTGTTGAGATAATCCTTAAAACCGCTCCAGCTCCGGATGCTTCAGCTGTCCGTGATGCACGTGCATGGCGCCGAACTCGGCGCAGCGGTGCAGGGTGGGGACGGCCTTGCCGGGGTTGAGCAGGCCGTCCGGATCGAAGGCGGCCTTCACGGCATGGAACTGCTGCAGTTCGGCGGAGCGGAACTGCACGCACATCTGTCCGATCTTCTCCATGCCCACGCCGTGCTCGCCGGTGATGGTGCCGCCGACCTCGACGCACAGTTCCAGGATCTTCCCGCCGAACTCTTCGGTGCGCTCCAGTTCGCCGGGTTTGTTGGCATCGTAGAGGATCAGCGGATGCAGATTGCCGTCGCCGGCGTGGAACACGTTGGCGACCGGGAGGCCGTATTCCCGCGACAGTTCGCCGATGCGCCTGAGCACCTGCGGCAGATGGCGGCGCGGGATGGTGCCGTCCATGCAGTAATAGTCCGGCGAGAGGCGGCCGACGGCGGGGAAAGCGGCCTTGCGCCCCTTCCAGAAGCGCAGGCGCTCGGCCTCGTCGCGCGCCGTGCGCACCTCGGTCGCACCGGCGGCGAGCAGCAGTTCGCGCACCTGGAGGATGTGCTGCGACACCTCTTCGTTGGTGCCGTCGACCTCGCACAGCAGGATCGCCTCGCAGTCGGGATAGCCCGCATGCACGAAATCCTCCGCGGCGCGGATGGCGAGGCGGTCCATCATCTCCAGACCGGCCGGGATGACGCCGGCGCCGATGATATCGCCGACCGCCCGCCCGGCCTTCTCGACATCGTCGAAGGCGGCGAGCACGACCTGGGCGCGGTCGGGGACCGGCAGCAGGCGCACGGTGATTTCCGTGATGATGCCGAGCATGCCTTCCGAACCGGTCAGCAGCGCGAGCAGATCGTATCCGGCGCTGTCCAGCGCCTCGCTGCCGATGCGCAACAGCTCGCCCTCGGGCGTGAGCATCTCCAGACGCAGGATGTTGTGAACCGTGAGTCCGTACTTCAGGCAATGCACGCCCCCGGAATTCTCCGCGACATTGCCGCCGATGGTGCAGGCGATCTGCGAGGATGGATCAGGGGCGTAATAAAGGCCGTATTCCGCGGCGGCCTCGGAGATGGCGAGGTTGCGCACACCGGGCTGCACACGGGCGATGCGCTGATCCGGATCGATGGAAAGAATTCTGTTGAAGCGCGCCAGACTCAGGACCAGGCCCTCGGCGTGCGGCAAAGCGCCGCCGGACAGACCGGTGCCGGCGCCGCGCGCGACGACGGGAATCTTGCGCGCATGACACAGCTTGAGGATGGCCTGCACCTGTTCGACGGTATCGGGCAGCGCCACGGCCAGCGGCAGCTCGCGGTAGGCCGACAGTCCGTCGCATTCGTAGGGCCGCAGCGCCTCGTCGCTGGCGAGGATCGCTGCCTCGGGAAGCATCGCGCGCAAGGCCTCGGCCAGCGCGCGCTGCGCGGCAGTGCGGTCACTTGTGTTGGTGGACGAAACGGGCGTCATCGATTCTCAGTCCAGCTGCATGGATGCGAAGGAATCATTTAAACACAACTTCCCGAACCGTTGGGTGCATTACACATTTGCTGACGAGCCTTCGTACTCAGGTGTGACTGGCCGGCCGGCCCTGGCGGTGCCGTTCTTTGTTCCGTCTTCATCGTGTCTAATTCGTCTGCGCGAGCCACTCAGGTTGGACTCGCCGGCATGCCCCGGCGGTGCCGTTCATCGCTCCGCCTCCACTCTACGCGAGTCGGCTGCGCGATGAACGGCACCGCCGGGGCGTGGTACTCACGCATGCGGTGAACCTGTCAGGCGTAAAACCACTGTCTCAGGCTGTCGGCTGGACCTCTCCCTGAAGCCGACTCGCGCAGAGTGGAGGCGGAAGGGAGAGGTCCAGCCGACAGCCCTGCGCCGCACAGCCAGGTTCTGATCGAACTATCCTTGAGCCTGACTCTCGCAGAGTGGCGGCGGAGGTTAGGGTCCCGCCGACACAACCCCGCACTATAGTCATGGATCACGATAGCATCGCAGGCCGCATGCGCTCGTGAATTACACGTATTTACGCTCGTGTACCGGCGCCGGCCCCGCCAGGCGTCGGAACACCGTCGCCAGCGCGTGGTCGTCGCCGACATTGCCGGGGAAGATCACCACCGGCAGTGCCGGATATTGCGGGTGGTCCTCCGGGCAGCGCACCACCGAGCAGCCGGCCAGGATCTGCCCGAGCACGCGCGCCGTGCGCAGCGCCAGGCCGGTCGACAGCACATCGTTCGAGGTGATGCCGCCCTTGCTGATCAGGAAGCCGACATCGGCAGGCAGGCGGTGCACGATTTCCATCAGGAACGCGGACACCACCTCGCCGAAAGCCAGGCGCGTCTGTTCGTCGGCGAAGGTCATCTCTGTACGGCTGGTGAAGATCACCGCGGTCAGGCGCCGTGCGTGCGCGGCCTCGATGCGTTCGAGCACGCTGGCGAGCAGCCGCTTGTCCTGGTCGGGGAGGCGCGCGACGTCGATCTCGATCGGCGCGACATCCGGTTCCTCCAGCAAGCGCTGCAGCTGGCGCGTGGTCCTGCTGACGTGCGAGCCGACCACGACCGCGCCGGGGCGGCCGCCGCGCACGTAGCGACGCATGTCCTCCGCGGCGACCGGCTGCGGCGGCAGCGCGGCCAGCGCGCTGACGATGCCGGCGGCGCTACGGCACAGGAAACGTTTGCCCTGACGGGCCGCGGCGTTCAGGTCGGCGGCGAAGGCCGCGAGGTCGGCATGCGTTTCGGCATCGACCGCGCAGGCGACGTTGCCGTGCAGTTTCATCAAGCGATCCAGAGAACCGCCGCGGACGCCCGCGAGGTTGAAGCGTTCGACCTGGTCGGCGTGGATCCGCCCGCGGGTCTTTTCCTCGACGTAATCCGGCAGGAAGGCGTGCTTGTAGCCGAACACCGAATCGCGCGCGAATTCGGTCTCGTTGACCGGCACCGGCCTGCCGTCGACGATCAGGTAATGCACGCCGTCGCGGGTGATGCGCCCGCCTTCGATGAAGGCCGGGATCAGGAAATGCGCGTCGAACGGGCCGAGCTCCTCGGCGATGACGTCGGTCTCGACCGGATAGTGGCCGCGCAGGGTCGAATCCGAACGGCTGATCACGATCGGTTCTATGACGCGCCCCGTTTTCGCGAGATCGTCCAGCGCAAGTTTCAGATGGTGACATACCTCCCGGGTGATCGTCGCCGCACGCTGCGCATTCATGCCGCGCGTGTTGGTGAGCACGAAGAACAGCGGTGCGTCATCCAGCAAGGCTTCGCGCAGCGTGGCCACATCCCAGCGCGTCAGCAGCAGGCAGCTGTGTACCGTCTGCGACCCCGTCGGATCGTCATCGAGCACCACGAGTCTGGTTTCGGTCATCGTCGTACCACGCTTGTCGTGTTTGTTTGGAAAACAAAAAATCTTGAAACACAAAGGCGTCGAAGGCGCGCGAAGGGAAGTAAAGGCGTTTTTGAGTAAATGGCTATCCGGTCGCCTTGCATAACTCGCGATGCTCGTTGATCAGATGTTTCAAAAAGTTTTCCTTCGTGAGCCTTCGGTGCCTTCGTGTTTGAGGCTTTTGATTTTTACAACCCCAGCAACGCCCGCGCGCGCGCCTCGACGGCCGGGGCGTCCACGCCGTTGAAGCTCATCAGCTCACCGGCCGCGGCGACGGTTTCGCCGCGCTGCCAGCACAGCGTGTCGCGCCTGGCCGAACCGCGCAGCAGCACCGGTTCCAGCGTCGCGCTCGGGCCGCCGCTGACGGCGAGCAGGGCGTCGGCGTCGAACAGCCGTGCGAAGCACGCGTCGTCCATGAAGCTGCCGTCCGGCTCGCTGACGGTGTTCCAGCTTACATCGCCCGGGCGGTACAGCCGGCGCGGGTTGGCGACGCAGACTATGCGCACCCGGACACCGGCCCGTTCCAGGGCATCTTTCGCCGTGAACACCGGCAACAGGATCATGTCGCCGGCCACGGCCATGACGATCAGCGGGCCGGTGCCCTTGGCCGTTTCGTACAGCGTCACGGCGCCGTCCCCGATGGCCTGACGCGCCTGCGCGAGCGTGGTGCGCACCGGCAGGGCCGACTTCGAGGCGAAGATGGCGATGGACTTGTTGTGCGTGCCCAGCGCCCAGTCGTAGGCCGCCTGGATCATGTTGGCGTCGCAGGGAAACAGCGGATAGTGGTTGCCGTTGCGCATCATCGCCGCGCAGTACGACTCGATCTCCGGGCGCTGGTGCGTCCAGC
Source organism: Gammaproteobacteria bacterium (assembly GCA_032907525.1). Taxonomy (GTDB): domain Bacteria; phylum Pseudomonadota; class Gammaproteobacteria; order Thiohalobacterales; family Thiohalobacteraceae; genus JAHJQQ01. The sequence continues at coordinate 2,521 of JAJJPM010000021.1, read as the reverse complement.
CGTTGCGGCCCTGTTCCAGGGCGCCGGCCGTGAACATGCTGACCTGAGACGGTGTCCTGCGGCGCAGCTCGGCCATCGCCTGCGACACCGTCTGCACGATCGGCCAGCCGTTGATGGCGAAGCTCTCGTAGGACAGCCACAGCGAACGGCCGCCGAACAGGGCAATCGCCGCGGCGAGGCCTGCGCAGGCGTCCTCGTTGAGCGGTTCGTAGACCTGGCCGTTCGGTGTCTGGTTGTACAACGGGTCGGTCGTCGGATGGCGGATCTTCAGCGCGTCGTTGACGTTCTTCATCGCCGAGGCCTCGTTGCCGTCGGCATTGGTCACGACGAATTGCGGATCGCGCTGGCCCACGGCGGCGACCACGGCGCCGAAGGCGGTGGCCGGCACCTGGTTCTCGCCGAGCGGGAAGTCTTTCAGCGGCAGCGCGCCGAGGTCGGGCAGGGCGCGCTCGCGCTCGGTGGCGACCGTAATCACGGCAGGACCGCCGCCGGCGCGCGAGAGGTTCGTGCGCACGAGGCCCCAGGCATCCACGTGCAGCGCGCGGCGCTTGAGGCCGTTCATGATGTGCTCGGCATCCAGCGTGTCGGCCGGATAGAGGTTGTGCGCCTTGGCACCGATCGCATGCACGCCCGCGCCCTTGAGCTGCTTGATGATGAATGCGGTGAGTATGCCGCCGAGGGCCTGCTGCGCCGCGCGCGAGAGGCCTTCGAGCACCGCGCCCTGGAAGGCCAGCCGCTGCGATTGCGAGAAGCGCGTGCTGTCGACATAGGCGCCGTCCTGGTCGCTGTCGTCGAAATCCTTCGCGTCGACCAGGATCACGTCCGCGAAACCGTGCGCCTTCCAATACGCGATCATCGCGTCGTTGGTCATCAGCGACACCATGGAGTGATGTTCCTGGCTGTAGCCGTTCCACACCAGCACCGGCAGGAAGTTGGTCACCTGCGGGAACGCCGTCCTGAAGTGCATGAACGCCGACATGATGTACGGCTCGCCGAGGCCGCCGTCGCCGAGGGTCACCGGGAACAGCGTGCCGGGGTTGAGCAGCGCGCCGCCCATGGCGAAGTGCTGGCCCTGACCCAGCGGGCCGGCCGGGGCGAGCAGGCCGGGGATCGCGCCGGACAGATGGCCGAGCAGGCCGTGACGCTCGCGGAAGCGCGCACGCAGATCGGCGACGGTGCGGATGTCCATGGCCTCCAGCGAGCCGTCGAGGAACATGGCGCTGTAGAAGCCGGGCGCGTGATGACCCACTTCGGTGACGATGTGCTTGTGGCCGAGCATCATCAGCGCGGCGTGCGCCTCGGCCGAGGAGGCGTAGCCGCCCGGATGGCCGGAGGCCTTGCTGCCGCAGATCTGCAGGGTGAGATAACGCAGGGCGTCGGCGGCCAGCAGGGTCTGGAACACCGCGGCCGGGTCGGCCGGGTCGGCAATGGCGGTCTGCCCGTTGCCGATGACGGGCCTGGCGGCGAGCGTGTCGGCGCCCGGCCAGGGTTGGGCGAAGTACTGGATGCCGTCGCGGAAATCGTTCGCGGTCAGCTCGAGTTCGGGGGCGCTGCTCATGGTCGGGGCTCCTGCGGTCCAATCTGCGGTTGCGCCCACCATAGGCGGTGGCCTATGATTGCGCAATCCGCAATCGATTGCACAATGCGAAATATGCCTCAGACATCAGCCTCCGCCCCCGCTGGTTCCATCCAAGTCATTGACCGTCTTACGGCCCTCTTGGAAGCGATCGCCCGCAACCGCGATCCGGCCAGCCTGAAGGTGCTGGCGGCGGAGACCGGCCTGCACCCCTCGACGGCGTTCCGCATCCTGGCCGCGGCCATCGAGAACGGCCTGGTGGCGCGCGAAGGCAGCAGCTACCGCCTCGGCATCCGTCTGCTGCAGCTCGGCAACCGGGTCGCCTCTCATCAGGATCTGCGCCGCGAGGCGCGCCCGCTGATGGAGGCGCTGCGCGACCGCATCGGCGAGACGGTGAACCTCACCGTGCGCCAGGGCGACGAGGTGGTCTATCTCGACCGTGCCCTGCCCGAACGCATGATGCGGGTCGAGCAGCGCATCGGCAGCCGTGCGCCGTTGCACGTGACCGCGGTCGGCAAGCTGATGCTGGGCGAGGGCGGCGAAGAGGCCTGCCGGGCGTACGCACGCCGCACCGGCCTGCCCGGCTACACGCGCTACAGCATCACCGACGAAGAACAGCTGGTACAGCACCTTTCCGGCTGCGTGCGCGCCGGCTTCGCCTATGATGACGAAGAGGCCGAGACCGGCGTCGGCTGCATCGGCGTGCTGGTGCACGACGAGGCCGGCGAGATCGTCGCCGGCCTGTCGATCTCCGCACCGATCGACCGGCGCCGCGACGAGTGGGTCGATCTGCTCAAGGGCACCGCCCGGGAGCTGGCCGCGCGGCTGGGCTGATCCGTCATCGCGGCTTCGCTCCTGGACAGGCCTCTGCGCAGTGGTCATTCGACCTCTACCGCAAAGGACGTAAAGGCGCGCAAAGAACATCGAAAACATGATGGCCACGAA
>JAJJPM010000020.1:0-6098 GCA_032907525.1 Gammaproteobacteria bacterium | reverse complement strand
TGGGACATGGTCCTTATGCGGCATCGGCGGGCACCGACGGCATAAGTGTAGTGAAGGGGAGGGGCTAGGGACTAGGGACTAGGGACTAGGGACTAGGGACTAGGGGCTAGGGACGAGGGACTAGGCGCTAGGGGCTAAGGGACTACGCAGCTGTCATGCAAATAGGTCGTCACACTTCCTACCGAATCCCTAGTCCCTAGCCCCTCGTCCCTAGTCCCTGCGTCTTCTCACCGCCCGGTAGCCGATGTCGTTGCGGAAATAGGCGCCGTCCCAGCGGATGCAGCGTACCTGTTCGTAGGCGCGCGCCTGGGCCATGGCGACGGTCTCGCCGAGGGCGCACACGCACAGCACGCGGCCGCCGCTGGTGACGACCTGGCCGTCGCGTTCGGTGGTGCCGGCATGGAAGACCTTCACGTCGGGCTGTTCCACCACCGGCAGGCCGTGGATGACGTCGCCCTTGCGGTAGTCGCCGGGGTAACCGCCGGCGGCCATGACCACGCCCAGCGCGGCGCGCGGATCCCACTCGGCCCGCACCCGGTCAAGGCGCCCGTCCAGCGCCGCCTCGCACAGCTCCACCAGGTCCGAGCGCAGCCGCAGCATGATGGGCTGGGTCTCCGGATCGCCGAAGCGCACGTTGTACTCGAGCACCTTGGGCGTGCCGTCGGGACCGATCATCAGGCCGGCATAGAGGAAGCCCGTATAGGTGCGCCCTTCCGCCGCCATGCCGCGCACGGTGGGCAGGATGACCTCGCGCAGCGCCCGCTCGTGGATCTCCGGCGTCACCACCGGCGCTGGCGAATAGGCGCCCATGCCGCCCGTGTTGGGGCCGGTGTCGCCGTCGCCGGCGGCCTTGTGGTCCTGGGAGCTGGCGAGCGCCAGCACGTGCTCGCCGTCGACCATGACGATGAAGCTCGCCTCCTCGCCGGTCAGGAACTCCTCGATCACCACGCGGTGGCCCGCGCTGCCGAAGGCGTTGCCGGCGAGCATGTCGCGCACGGCGGCGATGGCCTCCTCCTCGGTCTGCGCCAGGATCACGCCCTTGCCGGCGGCCAGGCCGTCGGCCTTGACCACGATGGGCGCGCCCTGCCTGCGGATGTAGGCGATGGCCGCGTCGACGTCGGTGAAGTTGCCGTAGGCGGCGGTGGGAATCTTGTGGCGCGCCAGGAAGTCCTTGGTGAAGGCCTTGGAGCCTTCCAGCTCCGCGGCCGCCTTGCGCGGTCCGAAGCAGCGCAGCCCGGCCTGCTCGAAGGCGTCGACCACGCCGGCGACCAGCGGCGCCTCGGGCCCGACGATGGTCAGGCCGATGCCGTTGTCCCGTGCGAAGGCCAGCAGCTTCGGGATGTCCTCCGCACCGATCGCCACGTTCTCGACCTTGGCCTCGCGCGCCGTGCCGGCGTTGCCGGGTGCCACATACACCTTCTCCACCCGCGCCGACTGCGCCGCCTTCCACGCCAGCGCATGCTCCCGCCCGCCGCCGCCGATGATCAGTACGTTCATGCAGTCAAAACCCCGTTATGGCCACGAAATCCACGAAACCCACGAAACGAAACTCGTGTTAAAACCAGTTTCAATCATGTTCGTGGGTTTCGTGGATTTCGTGGCGAATTTTCTCAATGCCGGAAATGGCGCATGCCGGTGAACACCATCGCCATGCCGTGCTCGTCCGCGGCGGCGATGACCTCCTCGTCGCGCATGGAACCGCCGGGCTGGATCACCGCGGTGATGCCGGCGGCGGCGGCCTGGTCGATGCCGTCGCGGAACGGGAAGAAGGCGTCTGAGGCCATCACCGAACCCTTCACCTGCAGGCCGGCGTGCTCGGCCTTGATGCCGGCGATGCGCGCGGAGTTCACCCGGCTCATCTGGCCGGCGCCGACGCCGATGGTCATGCCGTCGCGGCCGTAGACGATGGCATTGGACTTGACGAACTTGGCCACGCGCCAGGCGAACAGCAGATCGCGCATCTCCGCCTCGGTCGGCGCGCGCAGGGTGACGCCCTTGATCTCGGCGCTGAGCAGCAGATCGGCGTCCTGCACCAGCAGGCCGCCGGTGACGCGCTTGAAGTCCAGCCGCGCCGCCGGCGCCTGGCCCCAGTGGCCGCAGGCCAGCACGCGCACGTTCTTCTTGGCCGCCAGCACCTTCAGCGCCTCGGCGGACACCTCCGGGGCGATGATCACCTCGACGAACTGGCGCTCGGTGATGGCCTGGGCGGTGGCTGCGTCGAGTTCCCCGTTGAAGGCGATGATGCCGCCGAAGGCCGACTCCGGATCGGTGCTGTAGGCGCGGTCGTAGGCCTCCAGCAGGGTCGCGCCGAACGCCACGCCGCAGGGATTGGCGTGCTTGACGATGACGCAGGCCGGACCCTCGCTGAAGGTCTTCACGCATTCCAGCGCGGCGTCGGTGTCGGCGACGTTGTTGTACGACAGCTCCTTGCCCTGCAGCTGGCGCGCGGTGGCGACACTCGCCTCGGTGGTCTTGTGCTCGACGTAGAACGCCGCCTTCTGGTGCGGATTCTCGCCGTAGCGCATGGCCTGGACGCGGCGGAACTGCAGGCTCAGCGTGCGCGGGAAGGCGCCGTCGGCCTCGGGCAGATTGCGCGCGCCCAGGTAGTTGGCGATGGCGCCGTCGTAGTGCGCGGTATGCTCGAAGGTCTTCACCGCCAGCGAATAGCGCGTGGTGTCGGTGACCGCGCCGCTGTTGGCGCGCATCTCGGCGAGCACGGTCTCGTAGTCGGCCGCGTCGACCACCACCGTCACCGCGGCATGGTTCTTGGCCGCCGCGCGCAGCAGCGTCGGGCCGCCGATGTCGATGTTCTCGATGGCCGTCGGCAGGTCGCAGCCCGGCTTGGCCACGGTCTGCTCGAAGGGATAGAGATTCACCACCACCAGGTCGATGGGCGGGATGCCGTGCTCGCGCATCACCCCGTCGTCGACGCCGCGCCGCCCGAGGATGCCGCCGTGGATCTTCGGGTGCAGCGTCTTGACGCGCCCGTCCATCATCTCCGGGAACCCCGTGTGGTCGGACACCTCGATCACCGGGATGCCGGCGTCGGCCAGCAGCCTGGCGGTACCGCCCGTGGAGAGGATCTCGACCCCCATCGACTGCAGCTGGCGGGCGAATTCGGCCACGCCGGTCTTGTCGGACACGCTGATGAGCGCGCGTTTGATTGGATTCATGGTGTACGGTTCACTCGTTGCAAGGATGTGTTGTGGATGAATTCATTTTTATGGCCACGAAATCCACGAAACCCACGAAAATGATTCAGGCAAAACCCAGCCACGGAAAACACGGACAAGCGCCAATCCACTTTGGCCACGAAACGCACGACATCCATAAACAGGGCCGGAATGGGTTGAAGCTCGAATTTCTTTCGTGGATTTCGTGGGTTTCGTGGCTATAGATATTTGTCGGTGTTTTCCGTGTTTTCCGTGGCTGCTTTTGGCTTTCGTGGGTTTCGTGGATTTCGTGGCTGAAAACCGTCAAGGCTCCAGACCGTACTGGCGCAATTTCTTGCGCAGGGTGGCGCGGTTGATGCCGAGGATCTCGGCGGCGCGGGTCTGGTTGCCCTGGGCGAAGCCCAGGACGGTCTGCAGCATGGCGGGCTCGACCTCGCCCAGCACCAGATGATAGATGTCCGCGGCCTTGTGGCCGTCGAGATCGGCGAAATAGGATTCCAGGCACTCGCGCACGGCATCGCGCAGACGCTGCGGGTCGCGGCGCGGGACCTTGTGCAGCACCGCCGGCTTCTCGGCCGGGGCGCTCATGCCGCCAGCTCCTCGCCGGCGGCGAGCCGGTCGAAGAACGCGTCGATCAGCGCCAGCTGCTCGGCGGCGCTTTCCACCCGGTTGACGCGGTCGCGGAAGACGGCCCCGCCGGGCTGGCCCTTGCTGTACCAGGAGATGTGCTTGCGCGCCACGCGCACCCCGGTGTGTTCGCCGTAGAAGTCGTACAGGTTGTGGAGGTGTCCCAGCATGATGGTGCGGATCTCCTCTACCGTGGGTTCAGGCAGATGACGCCCGGTCGCCAGGAAATATTCGATCTCCCGGAATATCCAAGGCCTTCCCTGGGCTGCGCGCCCGATCATCACGGCGTCGGCGCCGGTGTGCTCCAGCACCTCGCGCGCCTTCTCCGGCGTGCGGATATCGCCGTTGGCGACCACCGGGATGTGCACCGACTGCTTGATCGCGCGGATGGTGTCGTACTCGGCCTCGCCCGTGTAGCCGCAGGCGCGGGTACGGCCGTGCACCGCCAGCGAGCGGATGCCGGCCTGTTCGGCGATCTGCGCCACGCGGACGCCGTTGCGGTGGGTCCTGTCCCAGCCGGTGCGGATCTTCAGGGTCACGGGCACGTCGACGGCGCCGACCACGGCGTCGAGGATGCGCTTCACCAGATCCTCGTCCTGCAGCAGCGCCGAGCCGGCCATGACGTTGCAGACCTTCTTGGCGGGACAACCCATGTTGATGTCGATGATCTGCGCGCCGTTATCGACGTTGTGGCGCGCGGCCTCCGCCATCATGCGCGGATCGGCGCCGGCGATCTGCACGGATTTGGGCTCGACCTCGCCCTCGTGATTGGCGCGCCGCAGCGTCTTGGCACTGCCCCACAGCAGGGAATTCGAGGACACCATCTCGGATACCGCCAGGCCCGCCCCGAGCTGCTTGCACAGCTGCCGGAAGGGCCGGTCGGTCACGCCGGCCATGGGCGCCAGCATCAGATTGTTCTTGAGTTCGTAGGGTCCGATGTGCATTGCCTGCATCCAGGTCACGGGGCCGGGCGCAACGCGCGGACGGCAGATAATACCCGCTTGGTCTGGCCGGCGAAAGCTTGCAATCCGCGTCAGACGGCCGTACCCGCCCGGCGACGTTGAGCGACATTTTCGATCCGGCGTCTAAGCCGTTGAGATTGGCCGCCGGGGTTATCGCGGCAGTCCTGCCGGCGGCGGCACGCCGCTCACAGGAACTCGAACTGGAAGGACACGATCTGTGCGTCCGGCTCCACCAGTTCCAGGGTGACGTGCTGCGGGACGTTCGGCCGCAGGCCCTTGCTCCGGTCGGTGTCCGCCGGGAGGTATTCACGCGGCGCGAACCGCCGCCCCGCGATGCGGTTGCCGGAGAGATCGGACAATTGGAGTTCCAGCACCGGATAGGCGACCGGCTCGCCGGCCCGGCTGACAAAGGTCAGATCCACCAGCAGCGCCCCCGCGACGCGCGGGTGCTCGCGCACCTGCCGCGTCAGGACCTCGATACGCTCCGGCGCGCGCGGCAACGGCAGGGCGCAGTGCAGCACATCGCACATCCGCTGCAGCCACGGCCGCAGCGCCGGCTGGCGCTCGTAGAGCGGCACGCGCTGCATGTAGGCCCACTGCAGGCCGAGCACGGCCAGCAGCGCCAGCACCGCGAGCGACGCCGCGATGCGCCGGCCCGCCCCGCGCCGCTCGGGCGTCTCGCCGAGCAGCGCCGCCTCGACCACCTCGCGATCGAGACCGAGCGTGACCGCCTCGGGCCGCGCGCCCTGCTGCGTCCCGGCTTCCGTTTCGGGTTCCGTTTCCGGTGCGACGTCCGGTCCGCCGGCGGGCGGCGCGCCGCCCGTGTCGGCGGCCGCGTCCAGCCCCGCCGGCGGGCGTTCCGCGACGGTCCGGGGCTCCTCACCGCCCGGCGCCGATCGCGCCTCCTGCAGGCGGTCCGCGAGGCTGGCGCCCGATCCGGACGCCTCGGCCGCAGGCGCCACGGCCCTCTCCATCAGGTGCTCGAGCGCATCGAACTGCGTTCCGCAGCGCCCGCAACGGACCTGGCCATGGGCGGCCCGAAGCGTCTCGGCGGTGATGCGGAACAACGTGTGGCAGGCGGGACAGCGGGTGAACATGTCGGGATTCGGCTGGACGGTTTGGGAGAGCTAAACCGAATTCATGTGTTTATGCAACATGACGGGGGGACAGACTTACGAAAGGCAGGGGACAGACTTACGACATGACAGGGGGACAGACTTAAGTCTGTCCCCCTCTGAAGATAGAGCCCGTAGGGTGCGTCGGCGCCAGCGACGCACCGCGGCGCGCGGCCCGGTGCGTCAGGCTGCGCCTCGACGCACCCTACGGGCTTCGGTGG
>JAJJPM010000019.1:0-27007 GCA_032907525.1 Gammaproteobacteria bacterium | reverse complement strand
GAATGGAGGTACTAGGTACTAGGTTCTAGGGCCGAGGAAAACCCTGGATCTCCATACCTAGAACCTAGAACCTAGAACCTAGAACCTGAATTTATGGACGACCGACCTAGTAGTGACACTTTCCAGCAACACCGTTCCTGGTTCGACCGCCTGAGCCAGGCGCTGCTGCGCGAACCCAGGGACCGCGAACAACTGGTGGGCCTGCTGCGCGATGCGCAGCAGCGTAACCTGCTCGATGCCGATGCGCTCGGCATGATCGAGAGCGTGCTGCAGGTCTCCGAGATGCAGGTGCGCGACATCATGATCCCGCGCGCGCAGATGGTGGTGGTGAGCCGGGACGCGACCACGGAGGAGATGCTGCCCATCATCATCGAGTCCAGCCATTCCCGCTTCCCCGTCATCAGCGACAGCCGCGACGAGGTCGTCGGCATCCTGCTCGCCAAGGACCTGCTGCGCTACCGCTTCGACGGCGGCAGCACCTTCGACATCAAGGACGTCATGCGTCCGGCGGTGTTCATTCCAGAGAGCAAGCGCCTCAACGTGCTGCTCAAGGAGTTCCGTGCCAGCCGCAACCACCTGGCGATCGTCGTGGACGAATACGGCGGCGTGGCCGGCATGGTGACCATCGAGGACGTGCTGGAGCAGATCGTCGGCGACATCGAGGACGAGCACGACATCGACGAGGACGCCTTCATCCGCAAGCGCAGCGAGACCAGCTTCGTCCTCAAGGCGCTGACGCCGATCGAGGACTTCAACGAGTACTTCGGCACGGCCTTCAGCGACGAGGAATTCGACACCATCGGCGGCCGCGTGGTGCAGGCCTTCGGCCACGTGCCCAAGCGCGGCGAGAGCGTGGTGATCGACCATTTCGAGTTCAAGGTGCTGCGCGCCGACAACCGCCGCGTGCACATGCTGGGACTGACCGTGCTGCCGGCGTCGGACGAGACGGCGGCGAACGCGGGGCATTGAGCCGCGGCGGATCCGGAGCGGTGACTGCCGGGAAGGGCGCGGCGGCCTTCCGTCCGCGCCCCGGGCCGATTAGCATGCGCGGCACACGCACCGGCCCTTCCGGTCCAACAACAAGCTCGCTGGAACACCATGTCGCAAACTGATCTGCCGCGCGCCCTGCCGGCCGGACTGTCGCTGCCGGCGGCCTTCCTGCTCGGCGCGGCCGTGCCCTTCGCCTTCGCACCCTTCGGACACTATCCGCTCGCCGTCGCCGCGCTGGCGCTGCTGTTCCTGCTGCTGCGCGGACGTGCGCCGGGCGCCGCCTTCCGGCTGGCCTACGCCTTCGGGCTGGGCATGTTCGGCATCGGCGTGAACTGGGTCTACATCAGCATCCATTATTTCGGCCATTCGCCGCTGCCGGCCGCGATCGGCGTCATGCTGCTGCTGGTCGCCTTCCTGAGCCTGTTTCCCGCGGCGCTGGCCTGGGCCGTCGCGCGCGGAGCGCCTGGCGGGGCGGGCGGCGAGACGGTGCGGCTGCTGCTGATCCTGCCGGCCGGCTGGGCGCTCGCCGAGTGGGTGCGCGGCTGGCTGTTCACGGGCTTTCCCTGGCTGAACATCGGCTACACCCAGATCGACGCGCCGCTGGCCGGCTATGCGCCGCTGCTCGGCATCTACGGTCTGGGCTGGCTGGTGGCGCTGAGCGCGGGGCTGCTCGCCTGGACGCTGGCCGGACGCGGCCGGACACGCTGGATCGGCCCGCTGATCTTCGTCGCGCTGTGGTGGGGCGGCGAGCGCCTGACGGTGGTCGAGTGGACCGGGGCCGCCGGCGCGCCGCTGCGCGTCAGTCTGGTGCAGGGGAACATCCCGCAGGACCGGAAGTGGGAGGAGGCGCAGCAGCTGGCGACGCTGGAGCGCTACCTCATGCTGACCCGCGCCGAATGGTACGGGCAGGGCGGGGCGCGTGATCTGGTGGTCTGGCCGGAGACGGCGATACCGGCGTTCCAGCATCAGGTGGAGAACGACTTCCTGGTGCAGCTGCGCGAAGAGGCGCGCCGCGCCGACAGCGAACTGCTGACGGGCATCCCGGTGCTGGACCGTGAGGCCTGGAAATACTACAACGCCGTGATCAGCGTGGGCGGCGAAGAGGATGCCTACTATAAGCATCATCTGGTGCCGTTCGGCGAATATCTGCCGTTGCGCACGCTGTTCGGTTCGCTGCTGCAGGTGATGCCGCTGCCGGTGGCGGATTTCAGCGCCGGCAGCCTGGATCAGCCGCCGATCATGGCGGCGGGCTGGCCGGTGGGCGTGTCCATCTGCTACGAGATCGTGTTCGCCGAGGAGGTTGCCACCAAGCTGCCCGAGGCCGCCTTCCTGGTGAACGTCAGCAACGACGCCTGGTTCGGCGACTCGCTCGCCCCGCACCAGCATCTGGAGATGGCGCGCATGCGCGCCCTGGAGACCGGCCGCTTCCTGCTGCGCGCGACCAACACCGGCATCACCGCCATCATCGGCCCCGACGGCGTCATCCGCGAACGCGGCCCGCAGTTCGAGACCGTCGTGGTGCGCGGCGAGATCGAACCGCGCAGCGGCGCCACGCCCTACGTCCGCTTCGGCAACTGGCCGGTGGTGATCGCCGCGGCGCTGGTGTGGGCGGCTTCTGTCCGGCATCGTTATAGAACGGATTAACCACAAAGGACACGAAGGACACAAAGTAAATCGCAGGTCGGGTCAGGCGGCAGCACCGTAATCCGACGATGCGCACCTCACCACATCGGATTACGCTGTGCTGAGCCGCACCACATGAACAATATGAACTTGTAGTACGAAAATCCCTTTGTGTCCTTCGTGTCCTTTGTGGTTAAAGAGGTGTAACACCCGACGTACGATGCTCAGCTACCGTCACATCTATCATGCCGGCAACTTCGCCGATGTCTTCAAGCACGTGGTGCTGGTGGAACTGCTGCGCGCGCTGCGGCGCAAGGAGACGCCGTTCTGCGTGCTGGACACGCACGCGGGGCTGGGGCGCTACGACCTGACGGCGGAGGAGGCGCAGAAGAACCGCGAGTTCGTCGGCGGCGTGCTGCGGGCGATGGAGTGCCCGGATCCGCCCGCCGCGGTGGCGGAGTATCTGGCCCTGGTGCGCGCCGAGAACGACGGTGCCGCGACCGTCTCGCGCTATCCCGGTTCGCCGCGGCTGATCCGCGCACTGTTGCGGCCCCGGGACCGGCTGGTGCTGAGCGAGCTGCACAAGGCCGATCACGCGCGCCTCAAGGCACTGTTCGCCGGCGATGCCCAGGTCGCCGTGCATCTGCAGGATGCCTATCAGGGCCTGAAGGCGTTCCTCCCGCCCAGGGAGCGCCGCGGACTGGTGCTGATCGATCCGCCCTACGAGCGCAAGGACGAGTACACGCGGGTCGTCGGGGCGCTGACGAACGCCTACGGACGCTGGCCGACGGGCGTCTACGCCATCTGGTATCCCATCCTGTCGCGTTCGCTGGCCGGCCGCTTCCATGCGGCCGTCGCGGCCACCGGCATCCGCCGGATCCTGTGCGCCGAATTGCGCGTCGGGGCGGACACGACGCGCAGCGACTTCGTGGGCAGCGGCCTGCTCATCATCAACCCGCCCTGGCCGATACAGGATGATCTGGCGCAGCCGCTGGACTGGCTGCGGCGCTGCCTCGACCGGGACCGGCAGGGCGGGCAGCGGCTGGACTGGCTGGTCCCCGAGTAGGTCCTGCGCATCCGACCCCCTGGATGTGCTTGATACTCATAAATATCCCAGGCATGCCGGAATAATTCCTCTGACGTACCGTCATGGGGTGAATGAGGTCTGAAATCCATCTCCCCCGTACCGGGATCCGCCGGAGTTCGCGAATGACGCCCAGCAGTCTGAAAATGCTCGTACGGAAGCATCCGGGGATGTTCATCCGGACGATCCTGCCGGCGGCGGTCATCGTTCAGGCGTTCGGGCTTTTCCAGCACATGGTCGTGCTGCGCATGTCCCTCGGGGAAGTCTTGCCCCACATGTTCATCATCCCATCGCTGGTGGGCGCCTCGTTTGGTTTCATGATCGCCGCGATCCGCGCCCTGCTGCTGGAGCAACAGCGCCAGATGGCCGAGCTCGCCGCGCACGAGCGCATGCTGGAGGCGGAGATCGAAGCGCGCCGCCGGGGCGACGCGCGCGAACAGCGGCTGGCCTTCGCCCTGGACGGGGCGAGCGACGGGCTGTGGGACTGGAACGTACGCACCGGCGAGGTCTATTTCAGTCCGCGCTGGATGGAAATGCTGAGCTACCGGCCGGATGACGTCATCGGCAATTACGACTTCTGGGCGCGGCGGGTGCATGCCGACGACGGCCCCGGGGTGTTCGCCGCCCTGCAGGAGCACCTGAAGGGAGAGTCCGAGGCCTTCATTCAGGAGTTTCGCCTGCTCGGCGGCGACGGCGCCTGGCTGTGGGTGCTGGCGCGCGGCAAGGTCGTCGAGCGCGATGCCGAAGGCAGCGCGCTGCGCATGGTCGGCACCCAGACCGACGTCACCCTCCGCCGCGCCGCCGAACTCGCACTCAAGACCGAGAAGGAGCGCGCGCAGATCACCCTTGCGTCCATCAACGATGCCGTGATCACGACCGGTGCCGACGGCCGGATCGATTTCATGAACGCCGTGGCCGCCCGGCTGACCGGCTGGTCGCAGCGGCTTGCCGTGGGCGAGCCGTTCGCGACCGTGTGCGTGCTGTCCGACGAGGATGGCGGCGACCGCGGGTCGGACGCGGTCCAGCGCTGTCTGCGGCAGCGGCAGCCCGTGGAGCTGCCGGCGCCGCTGATGCTGCACGGGCACGACGGGCGGACATGCATGGTCGAGGTGTCGGTGGCGCCGATCCGCGGCGCGGGCGACGAGATCATGGGTACCGTCGCCATCCTGCACGACGTCAGCGAGACCCATGCGATGGCGCGGCAGATCGGCTGGCAGGCCACCCACGACGCCCTGACGGGCCTGGTCAACCGCAAGGAATTCGAGCGCGAGCTGCAGGAAGTCATCGCCCACGCCGCCGCACCGGATCACTGCAGCGCGCTGCTCTATCTCGATCTCGACCAGTTCAAGCTGGTGAACGACACCTGCGGCCACGGTGCCGGCGACGAACTGCTGCGCCTGCTGAGCCAGATGCTCCTCGGTTGCATCCGCCAGTCCGATACCCTGGCGCGCCTCGGCGGGGACGAGTTCGGGGTGATCCTGCGCGGCTGCAATGCCGATCAGGCCCGTGAGATCGCCGACAAGCTCGTCGAAACCCTGCGCTCGTTCCGGTTCGCCTGGCAGGAGCGGTTCTTCGACGTCGGCGCGAGCATCGGCATCGTGCTCATCGATGATCAGACCGTTTCGGTGGGCAGCGCCATGAGCGCGGCGGACATCGCCTGTTACGCGGCCAAGGATCTGGGCCGCAACCGCAGCCATCTGTATCAGCCCGACGACGCCGAGCTGGCGCGGCGGCACGGCGAGATGCAATGGGTGTCGCGCATCCGCCACGCGCTGGAGGAGGACCGCTTCGTGCTGTACACGCAGCCGATCGAGGCGATCCGCGGGGATGCCGGCGCGATGCACGAGATCCTGGTGCGCATGCGCGACGAGGACGGCAATCTGGTGCCGCCCGGCAGCTTCATCCCGGCGGCGGAGCGCTACGGTCTGATGCCGGACGTCGACCGCTGGGTGATCGGGCGTGCCTTCGCGGCGATGCGCGAGACGCCGTCCAGGCTGCCGGCGATCGCCCTCAATCTGTCGGGTCTGTCTCTCACGCGCGCGGGCATGCGCGAGTTCATCATCGAGTGCCAGGAGCGCTGCGGCATCGATCCGGGCCGTGTATGCCTGGAGGTGACCGAGACGGCGGCGATCGCCAATCTGTCCCACGCGATCGCTTTTCTGGCCGGCCTGCAGGCGCGCGGCTTCAGGTTCGCGCTGGACGATTTCGGCAGCGGCCTGTCCTCATTCGCCTATCTCAAGAATCTGCCGGTCGATTTCCTGAAGATCGACGGCGGCTTCGTCCGCGACATGTGCACCGATCCCATCGACCGCGCGATGGTGCACGCCATCAACGAGATCGGGCATACCATGGGCATCCGCACCATCGCCGAGTACGTCGAGGACGAGGCGACGCTGGCCGCGCTCCGTGACATCGGCGTGGACTACGCGCAGGGCCACCATATCGCCAGCCCGGCGCCGCTGGAGCCGGCGCAGCCGGCGATCAATCGTCCCTCGAGGCCCGCTGGAACTGCTTGAACTGCACTTCCCCGTTGACGAACTGCACCGTGATGGTCGCGTCCTTCGACTGCCAGGTGGCGGCGCCGCCGCTGAGGCCGCCGAAGCTGGCGCTGGACGACTCGGTCGGGCTGCCGAGTATGGCCTCGACCTCCTGCTGCGTCATGCCGTTGTGGATCCTGTCGAAGTTCTCTTGATTGATCGGCGAGCCGCAGGCGCCGAGCAGCAGGGCGAGGGCGGACGCGGCCAGCAGACGGCAGGGAAACCTCGATGTGGCGTTCATGAATGCTCTCCGGTGACGGGATGGAAATCGCGTGCGGCATGGTAAGGCAAATGCGCACCGGCGGGAACGGGCGCGGATCAGGTCCGCAGCGCCGTCTCCAGATCCGCGGCGCTCGCCGGCTGCAGCAGCACGGCGTGCAGCGGCAGGATGTCGTTGAGCTTGTCCACGTGCTGCCGTTCCGCCCTGTCCACCAGCACGATGACGCGCGCCCGCGGCGCGTACTTCTGCAGGCTGAACAGGAACACGTCCAGATTGCTGATGTTCACGCCGGCGTAATTGTTGCCGTATCCGTAGAAGAATTCCGCCACCACGAAGTCGGGCGTCCGCTCCTTGAGCGCGGCGATGGCCTTGCGCGTGGAGGTGAGTCTGACGTCGGCGATGTCCAGCCGCCGGTAGAGGGCGGAGAAGTCCGGGTGGGCGGGCGACTCGACGATGGAGAACAGTACAGGCCTGGGCATGTGATCGGGCTCGGGATCCGGTATGCGGGAACGACCGCGTCGGCGGCGCTCCGTGCCGCGGCAGCCGAAACATAATACAGCGTACCCCCGCGCGTCCATCCGCAGCCCGCGCCCTGCAGACCTCCGTCGCTTGTGTATACTTCAAATGAAAGGCACATCGGCTTGAAGCGGAGGGTGGCATGCGTGAACGCCGGCATGTGAACAAGACGGTGGCCTTCGTGCTGGCGGGCGGCCAGGGTTCGCGGCTGTATCCGCTGACGGCGGAGCGCTGCAAGCCCGCGGTGCCCTTCGGGGCGCGCTACCGCATCGTCGATTTCGTGCTCAGCAATCTCATCAATTCCAATATCCGGGCCGTGTATCTGCTGGTGCAGTACAAGTCCCAGTCCCTGATCGAGCACATCCGCAAGGCCTGGGAGATATCCCCGCTGCTCCCCGACCAGTTCGTGACCGTGGTGCCGCCCCAGATGGATGGTCAGACGCAGGCCTTCCGCGGCACCGCGGACGCCGTCTACCAGAGCCTGCAGCTGATCAAGCTGCACCGCCCCGATCTGGTGGCCGTGTTCGGCGCCGATCACATCTACCGCATGGATATCGGGCAGATGGCGCTCTTCCATCGCGAACACGGCGCCGACGTGACCATCTCGGCGCTGCCGGTGCCGATCGGGCAGGCCTCCAGCTTCGGCGTGATCGACGCCGACGCCAGCGGGCGCATTCGCGCCTTCCAGGAGAAGCCGGCGCAGCCGCGGCCGATGCCGGGCGACCCGACGCGGGCCTATGCCTCCATGGGCAACTACCTCTTCGACGCCCGGGTGCTGGTGCAGGCCCTGGTCGAGGCGCACGAAAGCGGCGAGACGGACTTCGGCGCGCATGTGCTGCCGCGCCTGCTGCACACGCACAAGCTGTACGCCTACGACTTCACCCGCAACGAAGTCCCGGGCCTGAAGTCCTACGAGGAGCGCGGCTACTGGCGCGACGTCGGCACCATCGACGCCTATTTCGAAAGTCACGCCGACGTCCTCGGCGAGGAGCCGCGCTTCGACGCCTTCAATCCGCAATGGCCGATCTTCTCCAGCAACTACCAGGGGCCGGTGGCGCGCATCCTCGGCGGCGACATCGACAACAGCCTGTTCGGCGCGGCCAGCATGGTATGCCGCGGCGCGCGCGTGCACGGCAGCATCATCCGCCGCGAGGCGGTGGTGGAGCAGGGTGCCGAACTGGAGGACTGCGTGGTGATGGACTACGGACGGATCGGCGCCGGTTCGAAGCTGCGCCGCGTCATCATCGACCGCCACAACGAGATCCCGCCGGGCACGGTGATCGGCTACGATCCCGACGAGGACCGGCGCCGCTACCATGTCACGCCCGGCGGCGTGGTGGTGATTCCGCGCGGCGATGTCTGCTTCTTCGCGCGGGACTCGCGCGGCCAGGGTCCGGGTTACGCCGAATAGAGGCGCAACCACCGCCTGCCGCGCCCGGCCCGGGGTTCAGTGCGCGTGACTGAGGTGACCGTGGCGCGCCCCGCGCAGCAGCGCGCGGAAACTCTCCCCGTCGGTGTGCACCAGCTGCTCGTGGTCGCCGGCTTCGAAGTACAGCTCCGCAAGACTCAGGAGCGCGTCGTCCACCAGGGTCTCCACGCCGTAGGCGGGTCCGAGCGGCGGCACGGCGCCGGGCGCGCAGTCGGGGAACAGCCGCTCGATCTCGCGCTCGTCGCCGAGCATCAGCGGCCGGCCCAGGCTTTCGCGCAGCGCCTTGAGCCGCAGCCAGTGGTCGGCCGGCACCACGGCCATCACATAGCCCTCGGCATCCTTGAGGATCACCGCCTTGGCGACGTGGTCGGCCGGCACGTGCGCCTCGACGGCGCAGCCGCGGCTGGTCGGCGCGCGCGGATGCTTCAGCAGGTCGTAGCGTACGCCGTGCGCGGCGAGGTAGTTGGATATGGTGATGGGCATGGTCATGGCCCGCCCTCCTTGCGTCAGCCGACGCTGTGATGCTTGCCCTCGACCTGCACGGAGCTGGCCTGCACGCCCTGTTCGCCCATTTCCTCGCTGAAATGCACGGGCATGCCGATGTCGAGCTGGTCGAAGTCCATGTTGACCACGCTGTTGCGGTGGAAATAGATATCCCGGCCGTCGCTGGTCTCGATCCGGCCGTAGTCCGCGCTGGGATAGAGCTCGCGGATGCGGCCGTGGGGGGGCGGGACGTGTTCCTTGACATCTCTGCGGCGCTTCTGCACGAACTGCTCGAGCTGGCGCTCGGCGGCGATGAAGGCGTCGCGCAATGCCACATGGGCATCCTCGTGGGCGTGCCGGTCGTGCTGGTCGCGGGCCACCGCGATCTCGCCGCCGGGCACGGTGATGTCGAGATGCACGGAGTACAGGCTGCCCTGATGGTGGTGCTTGTGCGGCGCCTCCACCACCACGCGGCAGCTCATGATCTCCTGCGAATAGCGGTCCAGCCGCTTGGCCAGCTCGTGGATCCGGGCCTCCAGGGCCGGCGAGTGTTCCATGTGTCGGAAAGTGATCTGCATCGGCAGGTGCATGGTGCCCTCCTTCTGAATGACTGCCTGTGGGCGGTGAATCCGGGAGCCGTTCCCGCTCCCTTGATTACAGTCTATTCCCTCTGTCGAAGGAGGATAGACCCGGCCGGGGCGTGGCGCGGGGTGGTTTGACCTGCGTCAAAGCGACGACGGTTGGGGCGGCAACTCCTCCGGTGCGTTGCGGGATTGACGCCGATAACGTGGTATCTGCAGGCGCGTTGACTGACCTGCTCCGGCGGTCCCGTTCGTCGCGCAGCCGACTTGCGACAGCCGGAGGCGGAGCGACGGACGGGACCGCCGGAGCGCCGAATCCCGCGCATGGGGTGAATCTGCGGAGGGCTGAACCCACGGCATCGGCTGCCGGCCGGCAGCCCTGCACCACGGCCACCCGGCACACGACCACCTCCGGCGCATGACGGGGCGAAGCTTACCCGCGCGGCCGCCTGAACTTCGTCCCGCCGCACTTGGGACACGCGGGGATCGTCGAAGTCTCGTAGAAGTGCATGGGCTCGCCGCAGTCCATGCATTCCAGCACGCCGGCGCCGGTGATCTCGCCGGTCCGGTAGACGTTGTTCGCCTCCATGGCGCGCTCGAAGGCGGCCAGTTCCAGACGGGTCCTGTCGGCGACGCTGAACAGCACGTCGAGCAGGCGCTCCTCGACCTGGCCGATGTCGAATTTCAGCCAGTCGGCGAACTCGCGGCCGCCGTCGGCCAGATAGTGGGTGGCCTCCTCCATGTCGCGCCTGATCCAGCCGCCGATCTTCTCGGCCTCCTCGCGGGTGACCTCGCCGAGTTCGACGGCCTTGTCGGCGGCGCGCCGGATGCCCTCCTCGAGGGTGGGGATGCCCTTGTCCTCGGCATCCTCCATGAGCTCGCGGATGCGTTCCATCATGCGGTTGTAGGCCGCCGCCAGACGTTCGGCGGCGCGTTCGGCGGGAGAGGGGTGCTGCTCGGTCATCGGCTTGCCCTGTAGCTTCGGTGGAGTCCGTGGGTGATGCTGTTAGTGTGGTCCATCCGCACGGCCAGTGGAAGCAGCGGGAATCCCTCCGGCGATTGTGGCCCGCGCACCGGCTACGGTATGCTTCCACCTTTGCGGTCAGCCACTTGAAGTGAAGCCGATGGAAGAGTTCTATCAGTCCGACGCGATCGAGCGCGAGGCCCAGGCGTACTGGGAGCAGCACCAGACCTTCCGCGCCGTCGAGGACCCGTCCCGGGAAAAGTTCTACTGCCTGTCCATGTTCCCCTACCCGAGCGGGCGGCTGCACATGGGGCATGTGCGCAACTACACCATCGGCGACGTGATCGCGCGCTTCCAGCGCATGCAGGGCAGGAACGTGCTGCAGCCGATGGGCTGGGACGCCTTCGGCCTGCCGGCGGAAAACGCCGCGATCAAGCACAACGTGCCGCCGGCCAAGTGGACCTACGAGAACATCCGCTACATGCGCGAGCAGCTCAAGCGCCTCGGCTTCGGCTACGACTGGCAGCGCGAACTGGCGACCTGCCGCCCCGAATATTACCGCTGGGAACAGTGGCTGTTCACCCGGTTGATGGAAAAGGGCCTGGTCTACAAGAAGACCGCCGCGGTGAACTGGTGCCCGCACGACCTCACCGTGCTCGCCAACGAACAGGTCATCGACGGCTGCTGCTGGCGCTGCGATACGCCGGTGGAGCGCAAGGAGATCCCGCAGTGGTTCATGAAGATCACCCAGTACGCCGACGAGCTGCTGGACGAGATCGACAGACTCGAGGGCTGGCCCGATGCGGTGCGCACCATGCAGCGCAACTGGATCGGCCGATCGGAGGGGCTGGAACTCGAGTTCGGCGTCGAGGGCCGTGAAGAACGCCTGACGGTATTCACCACCCGCCCGGATACGCTCATGGGCGTGACCTATGTCGCGGTCGCCGCCGAGCACCCGCTGGCGATCGAGGCCGCCGCGAACAACCCGCCGCTCGCCGCCTTCCTCGACGAGTGCCGCCACGCCGCGGTCAACGAGGCCGCCATGGAGACCATGGAAAAGCGCGGCATGGCGACCGGCATCAACGCCCTGCATCCCATCACCGGCGCGCCGGTGCCGATCTGGGTGGCCAATTTCGTGCTGATGAGCTACGGCACCGGCGCGGTCATGGCCGTGCCGGCGCACGACCAGCGCGATTTCGAGTTCGCGCGCAAGTACGGCCTGGACATCCGGCAGGTGATCCACCCCGCCGACGGCTCGGAGGTCGGCGTCGCCGAGGTCGCCTATACCGAGAAGGGCGTGCTGAGGAACTCCGCGCTGTTCGACGGCCTGGATTTCGACGGCGCCTTCGACGCCATCGCCAGGCACGTCGAAGGGCTCGGCCGCGGCCGCCGCCGGGTCAACTACCGCCTGCGCGACTGGGGCGTGTCGCGCCAGCGCTACTGGGGCGCGCCGATCCCGGTGATCAACTGCCCGGACTGCGGCGCCGTGCCGGTGCCGGAGGACCGCCTGCCGGTGGTGCTGCCCGAGGACGTCGCCTTCGACGGCATCGGCTCGCCGCTCAAGAAGATGCCGGCCTGGTACCAGACGCAATGCCCGAAGTGCAACGGGCCCGCCGAGCGCGAGACCGACACCTTCGACACCTTCATGGAGTCGTCCTGGTACTACGCCCGCTACGCCAGCCGTGACAACGGCAGCGCCATGCTGGATGCGCGCGCCGATTACTGGCTGCCGGTGGACCAGTACATCGGCGGCATCGAGCACGCCATCCTGCACCTGCTGTACGCGCGCTTCTATCACAAGCTCATGCGCGACGCCGGGCTGGTGCGCTCCGACGAGCCCTTCACGCGGCTGCTCACCCAGGGCATGGTGGTCGCCGAGACCTATTTCCGCCAGGGCGACGACGGCAAGAAGCATTACTTCGGTCCGACCGAGGTGGACGTCGAGCGCGACGCCAAGGGCAAGGTCACGGGCGCGGCGCTGAAGGCCGACGGCCGGCCGGTGACCGTCGGCGGCATCGAGAAGATGTCCAAGTCCAAGAACAACGGCGTCGACCCGCAGACGCTGATCGACCAGTACGGCGCCGACACCGTGCGGCTGTTCACCATGTTCGCCGCGCCGCCGGATCTGTCGCTGGAGTGGTCCGACGCCGGCGTCGAGGGTGCTTTCCGCTTCCTCAAGCGGCTGTGGAAACTGGTCGCCGGGCACGTCGCGGGCGGCCGCCCCGCCGATCTGGACGTCGCCGCGCTGGACGATGCGCAACGCGAGCTGCGCCGCCGCGTGCACGAGACCATCGCCAAGGTCAGCGACGACATGGGTCGTCGCCACACCTTCAACACCGCCATCGCCGCGGTGATGGAGCTGATCAACGCCGTGTCGCGCTTCGAGGACGCCAGTCCCCAGGGCCGCGCCGTGGTGCAGGAGGCGCTGGAGGCCGTGACGCTGCTGCTCGCGCCCATCGTGCCGCACATCTGCCATACGCTGTGGCAGGAGCTCGGCCACAGCGGCACCGTCGCCGAGGCCGGCTGGCCCGAGGTCGACGACGAGGCCCTGGTGCAGGACGAGATCGAGCTGGTGGTGCAGGTCAACGGCAAG
The DNA here is from genome assembly GCA_032907525.1 of Gammaproteobacteria bacterium. Lineage (GTDB taxonomy): Bacteria > Pseudomonadota > Gammaproteobacteria > Thiohalobacterales > Thiohalobacteraceae > JAHJQQ01. Next base: position 13,987 of record JAJJPM010000019.1, on the reverse strand, counting down.
GTGCGCGGCCGCGTGCGGGTGCCCGCCGAGGCCGACCGGGCCGCCGTCGAGGCGATCGCCACCGCCGACGAGAACGTCCAGCGGCACATCGAGGGCAGGCCGATCCGCAAGCTGATCGTGGTGCCGAAGAAGCTGGTGAACATCGTGGTGTGACTTGAATTCGGAAACCCTTCAACACGAAGGCGCGCAAAGGAAACCCGAAATCCTTTTAGCCACGAAACCCACGAAATCCACGAAACCGGAATAATGCGCAGATCTATTCATGGTATCGTTCGTGGGTTTCGTGGATTTCGTGGCTATCGAAGGTCTTCCTTTGCGCGCCTTCGTGTTGAACGAACGGGGCAAACGCTCATGCGCCATATAGTGAACAAATTTCTGCTGATGGGCGTGCTGGTGGCGCTGGTGTCGGCCTGCGGCTTCCATCTGCGCGGTGATGTGCAGCTCGCACCGCAGTTGAGCAGGATCTACATCCAGGGCGGCGATCCCTACGATCCCCTGGTGCGCGACTGGACGCGGGCGCTGGCGACGGCGGGTTCGACCGTCGTCGAGGATGCGAAGGAGGCGACGGCGATCCTGCAGATCATCGCCAATCGCGGCGACCGGCGTGTGCTGTCGGTGCGCGCGACCGGCAAGGCGCAGGAATACGAGCTCTACCAGATCCTCCAATTCCGCGTGCGCGACCCCGCCGGGCGCGAGCTGCTCGCCGCCCAGCACCTGGAACTGACCCGCGACTACCTCTTCGATCCCACCGATGTGCTCGGCAAGGCGAGCGAAGAGGAGACCCTGCGCCGCGACATGCGCCGCGACCTGGTGCGGCTGGCCATGCTCCGCCTGGAGTCGCTGGGGCGCTGACGCCGGTGCGCGGTTCGAGCCGGGAACCGCCAGGGCGCCAGACAAAGGCGAATGGAGTCGCCAAGGCGGTTCCCGGATAATCCCGATGCAACTGAAACCCGAACAGCTCGCGCAGCACCTGAAGAAGGATCTCGCGCCGGTCTATCTGATCCACGGCGACGAGCTGCTGATCGTACAGGAGGCGGCCGACGCCATCCGCGCCGCGGCACGGGCGCGAGGGTACGCCGATCGCGAGGTCTTCACGGTCGAGCGGGATTTCGACTGGAACCGTCTGACCGAGGCCTCCAACAGCCTGTCGCTGTTCGCCGAGCGGCGCATCCTCGAGGTGCGTATGCCCGGTGGCAAGCCGGGCGATGCCGGCGGCAAGGCGCTGCGTGATTACGCGGCGCGCCCGGCCGAGGACACCCTGCTGCTGGTGGTCAGCGGCAAGCTCGACGCCCAGCAGCGCAAATCCAAGTGGGTCACCGACCTGGAGGCGGCCGGCGCCGGCATCCAGGTGTGGCCGGTGGACGCGCGCGCGCTGCCGCAGTGGATCCGCGCGCGCATGCAGGGGCGCGGGCTGCAGCCGACGCCCGAGGCGGTGGAGCTGCTCGCCGAGCGTGTCGAGGGCAACCTGCTCGCCTGCGCCCAGGAGATCGACAAGCTCGCGCTGCTGGTCGGCACGGGGCCGGTGGATGCGGCGGCGGTGACCGCGGCGGTGGCCGATTCGGCGCGCTTCGACGTCTTCGGACTGGTCGACAGCGCGCTGGCCGGCGAGGCCGGGCGCAGCCTGCGCATGCTGGCCGGCCTGCGCGGCGAGGGCGTCGAGCCGGTGCTGGTGGTGTGGGCCCTGGCCCGCGAGCTGCACGCCCTGGCCGCCATGGCCTGGGAGACGGCCGGCGGCGAGCCTCCGGGCCAGGTCATGGCCCGGCACCGCGTCTGGAAGACGCGCCAGGGCCCGATCGGCAGGGCGCTCACCCGCCACAAGCTGGACACCTGGCTGGACCTGCTGGCCCGCTGCGCCCGCCTCGACCAGACGGTCAAGGGCCAGGCGCCGGGCAACCCCTGGGACGAACTGGTACAATTGTGCCTCCTGCTCGCCGGCCGGCCGCTGCCTCTGGCGGGCAGCGGGTGAAACCCAAAATCCAGCCACGGAACCCACGGAACGACACGGAAAGATAAAAGGCGTGAAATCACGGTGGACGATCCCGCCGCTTGGTGTGCGAGTTTTTGCAATGATCCTTATCCGTGTTCGTCCGTGGGTTCCGTGGCCAATGAAGTTTTTTTGAGATGAACGCAAAAGCTGACGCTATGAGCTTCGATGTCGCTGCCTATATGCAGGCGGTGGGGCAGCGCGCGCGCGCCGCGGCGCGGGCGATGAGCCGCGCCGAGACCGGGCCGAAGAATGCCGCGCTGCTGGCGATGGCCGCGGCTCTGGAGGCGGCGCAGGACCGGCTGATCGCGGAGAACCGCAAGGACCTCGACGCCGGCCGCGCGCGCGGGCTGGACGCCGCCATGCTCGACCGCCTGGAACTGAATCCGGCACGCATCGCGACCATGGCCGAGGGCCTGCGCCAGATCGCCGCGCTGCCCGATCCGGTCGGCGGCATCAGCGACATGAACTACCGCCCGAGCGGCATCCAGGTCGGACGCATGCGCGTGCCGCTGGGCGTCATCGGCATCATCTACGAATCACGGCCCAACGTGACTGCCGATGCCGCCGGCCTGTGCCTGAAGTCGGGCAACGCCGCCATCCTGCGCGGCGGCTCCGAGGCCATCCATTCCAACCAGGCCATCGCCGCCTGCATCCGCGCCGGGCTGACCGAGGCCGGTCTGCCGCCCGACGCCGTGCAGGTGATCGAGACCGCCGACCGCGCCGCGGTGGGCGAGCTGCTGCGTCTGAAGCAGTACGTCGACGTGATCGTGCCGCGCGGCGGCAAGGGCCTGATCGAACGCGTCACCGAGGAATCGCGCATCCCGGTGATCAAGCATCTGCACGGCGTCTGCCACGTCTACATCGACAGCGCCGCCGACCTCGACAAGGCGGTGCGCGTCGCGGTCAACGCCAAGACCCAGCGTTTCGGCACCTGCAACACCATGGAGACGCTGCTGGTGCACCAGGACATCGCCGCCCGGGTGCTGCCGCTGCTCGCGCCGCACTACGCGAAGTTCGAGGTCGAGCTGCGCGGCTGCGAACGCACGCGCGCCATCCTCGCGGACGCCAAGGCCGCGACGGACGAGGACTGGGACACCGAATACCTCGCGCCGATCCTGTCCATCCGCGTGGTCGACGATCTCGACGCGGCCATGGACCACATCGCGCAGCACGGTTCGCAGCACACCGACGCCATCGTCACCGAGGACTTCACCCGCGCGCGCCGCTTCCTGCGCGAGGTGGATTCCAGCTCGGTGATGGTCAACGCCTCGACGCGCTTCGCCGACGGCTTCGAATACGGCCTGGGCGCCGAGATCGGCATCAGCACCGACAAGCTGCACGCCCGCGGCCCGGTCGGACTGGAAGGCCTCACCACGCTGAAATTCATCGTGCTCGGCGACGGGCACGTCAGGACTTAGGTGCTAGGGCCGAGGTGCTAGGTTCTAGGTTCTAGGTTCTAGGTTCTAGGTGCTAGGTGCTAGGTGCTAGGGCCGAGGTGCTAGGGCCGAGAGAAAATCTCCTGCCCAGCCCCTAGAACCTAGAACCTAGAACCTAGAACCTAGAACCTAGAACCTAGAACCTAGAACCTGAATTTATGATCGGCATCTTCGGCGGCACCTTCGATCCCATCCACTTCGGACATCTGCGCTGCGCCTGGGAGATCGCGGAGCAGCTGGCGCTGCGCGAGGTGCGCATGCTGCCGGCACGCGTGCCGCCGCACCGCGACCAGCCGGTCGCCAGCGCCGACCAGCGCCGCCGGCTGCTGGAACTGGCGCTGGCGGGGCAGACGCTGCTGCGCCTGGACACGCGCGAGCTGGAGCGCGACGGACCATCGTACATGGTCGACACGCTGAGCTCGCTGCGCGGCGAGGTGAACGACGAGCCGCTGTGCCTGATCCTCGGTCAGGACGCCTTCAACGGCCTGGACACCTGGCATCGCTGGGAGGCGATCCCCGGGCTCGCCCATCTGGTGGTGATCACCCGGCCGGGCAGCGCACTGGCGGACAGCGGGCCGGTGCGCGCACTGGTCGAACGCTGCGGCGTCGAGAGCGCGGACGAACTGCGGGCGCGGCCGGCCGGCGCCGTGCTGTTCCGGACGGTCACGCCGCTGGCGATCTCGGCGAGCGGCATCCGCGACCTGCTGGCCGAGGGCCGCAGCCCGCGCTATCTGCTGCCCGACGCCGTGCTCGACTGCGTGCAGCGCGAAGGACTGTATCTCGATTTCAATTGACGGCAAGCCGCGGCCCGACGGCGGCGGAAGGAAGACAACGGCGTGACGGAAAAGCTTTCGACGGAACAACTCAAGGCCCTGGTGCTGGCGGCGCTGGACGACCTCAAGGCGCAGGACGTGCAGGTGATCGACGTGCGCGACAAGGCCTCGTTCACGGACCTCATGATCATCGCCAGCGGCACCTCGGACCGGCACATCAAGGCGCTGGCCGACAACGTGGTGGAGGCCGCCAAGAAGCACGGCGCGCAGCCGCTCGGCGTCGAGGGCGAGACCTCGCGCGAATGGGTGCTGGTGGATCTCGGCGACATCATCGTGCACGTCATGCATCCGCAGACGCGCGCCTTCTACAACCTGGAGAAGCTCTGGTCGGTCAGCGAGGAGCAGGCCCTGGCCGGCCGCAAGGGCCAGACACCCTGACGCCGGGAGCGCGGCGTGCACATTCATCTGATCGCCGTCGGCGACCGCATGCCGGCCTGGGTCGAGGCGGGCTACGGGGAATATGCCAAGCGCCTGCCGCGCGAGTGCGCGCTCAGGCTGGTGGAGATCGCCCCGGGCCGGCGCGGCCGCAACGCCGACGTCGCGCGCATCGTCCGCGACGAGGGCGAACGCATGCTGGCGGCGATCCCGCGCGACTGCCACGTCATCGCCCTGGAGGTCGGCGGCGGGTCCTGGTCGACGCCGCAGCTGGCCGTGCAGCTGGAAGGCTGGATGCACAGCGGCCGCGACGTGGCCCTGCTGGTCGGCGGTCCCGAGGGCCTGGACGACGCCTGCCGCGCCCGCGCCGATCAGCTCTGGTCGCTGTCCGCCCTGACCCTGCCGCACCCGCTGGTGCGCATCGTGCTGGCCGAGGCCCTGTACCGCGCCTGGAGCGTGATGGCGGGGCATCCGTATCACCGGGGATAGCGTTGTCTGAACCGCAGCGGCGCCATGTGAAGGCTTCTGGTAGGCTGCGCGGATGAGCGAATACCGGATCTACCTGGCCTCCAATTCCCCCCGCCGGCGTGAACTCCTGGACCAGATCGGGGTCACCTACCGGGTGCTGCACGTCGAGGTGGACGAGTCGGTCCGTCCGGGTGAGGATGCCGCGGCCCTGGCGCAGCGGTTGGCCCTGGCCAAGGCGCACGCAGGCCGGGCCGCCCTGCCGGCGGACGACGGCCGGCCGGTGCTGGGGGCGGACACCGTGGTGGTGTGCGGCGGACGGATCCTGGGCAAGCCTCACGCGCGCGAGGCGGGCCTGGCCATGCTGGCGACGCTGTCCGGCCGCGAGCACGAGGTGCTGACCGGCGTCGCCCTGGCGGACGCCGCGCGCGACGCGGTGCTGCTCAGCCGCAGCCGGGTCCGCTTCCGCGCCATCGCGCCGGCCGAGGCGGAGGCCTACTGGGCGAGCGGCGAACCCGCCGACAAGGCCGGCGGCTACGCCATCCAGGGCCTGGGCGCGGTGTTCGTCGCCGACCTCGCCGGCAGCTACTCCGGCGTCATGGGCCTGCCGCTGTTCGAGACCGCGCGGCTGCTGGGCAAATTCGGAATCGAGGTATTGGAGAAATGTTAGGGGCGAGGGGCTGGGGACTAGGGGCTAGAGAAAACAGTGTCGGCCCTAGTCCCTAGTCCCTAGTCCCCAGCCCCTGATCTATGAGCGAAGAGATTCTCGTCAACGTCACCCCGCAGGAGACCCGCGTCGCCGTGGTCGAGAACGGCGTGCTGCAGGAGGTGCTGATCGAGCGCGCGCGGGCGCGCGGGCTGGTCGGCAGCCTCTACAAGGGCGTGGTGAGCCGCGTGCTGCCCGGGATGCAGGCGGCCTTCGTCGACATCGGTCTGGAGCGCGCCGCCTTCCTGCACGCCTCGGACATCGTCGCGCGCGAGGTCGAGGGACTGCGTCCGGAGGGCAAGCGCACCGAGACCATCTCCCAGCTGCTGCGCGAAGGCCAGGAACTGCTGGTGCAGGTCATCAAAGACCCGCTCGGCACCAAGGGCGCGCGCCTGACCACCCACATCACCATCCCGTCGCGCTACCTGGTGTTCATGCCCGACGTCACCAACGTCGGCGTGTCGCAGAAGATCGAGGGCGAGGTCGAGCGCACGCGGTTGCGCGAGGTCGTCGCGCAGCACGCCAACGGCGAAGCGCAGGGATTCATCGTGCGCACCGCGGCGGAGGGCGTCAGCGCCGAGGCGCTGGTGGCGGACATGGACTTCCTGCGCAAGCTCTGGGCGGCGGTGCGCGAGCGCGCCCAGACGGCGGCGCCCGGCAGTCTCGTCCACGAGGACCTGCCGCTGGTGCTGCGGGTGCTGCGCGATCTGGTCGGCGACGAGGTCGACAAGGTGCGCATCGACTCGCGCGAGACCTTCCAGCGGGTGAGCCAGTTCGCCGCCGAATTCATCCCCGAAGTCGCCGAGCGCCTGGAATACTATCCGGGCGAACGCCCGGTGTTCGATCTGTACGGCGTCGAAGACGAGATCCAGAAGGCGCTGGAGCGCAAGGTGCAGCTCAAGTCCGGCGGCTATCTGATCATCGACCAGACCGAGGCGATGACCACCATCGACGTCAATACCGGCGCCTACGTCGGCCACCGCACGCTCGAGGAGACCATCTTCAAGACCAATCTCGAAGCGGCGCAGGCCATCGCGCGCCAGCTGCGGCTGCGCAATCTCGGCGGCATCATCATCATCGACTTCATCGACATGTCCGACGAGGACCACAAGCGCCAGGTGCTGCGCGCGCTGGAGAAGAGCCTCGAACGCGACCACGCCAAGAGCCACATCAGCGAGGTGTCCAGCCTCGGCCTGGTGCAGATGACCCGCAAGCGCACCCGCGAGAGCCTCGAGCACGTGCTGTGCTCGACCTGCCCGACCTGCGGCGGTCGCGGCTCGCTGAAAACGCCCGAGACGGTGTGCTACGAGATCTTCCGCGAGATCCTGCGCGAGGCGCGCCAGTTCGACGCGCAGCAGCTGCTGGTGCTGGCTGCGCAGGAGGTCATCGATCTGCTGCTCGACGAGGAATCCACGGCGCTGGCCGAACTCGAATCCTTCATCGGCAAGCCGATCAAGCTGCAGGTCGAGGCGCTCTACACCCAGGAACAGTACGACGTGGTGCTGCTGTGAGCCGCCCCGCCGGACGGGCCCGCGACAGCTTCGCGCGCTAGAGATCTCTCGCCATGCTGCGGCGCCTGCTCATCGGCCTCTGGTATATCGGTGCCTCCCTGGTGGTGGCCGCGGCCCTGCTGTTCAGCGTGGGACGGCTGCTGCTGCCCCTGCTCGAATCGCACGAAGGCCGGCTCGAGGCGCTGGTCAAGCAGGCCGTCGGCCAGGACACGCGCATCGGCGAACTCGAGCTGAGCTGGCGCGGCTTCGGGCCCGAGCTGCGCGTCACCGACGTCGCCCTCTACGACGCGCCTTCGGGCCGGGATCTGCTGACGGCACGGGAACTGCGTATCGGTGTCGATCTGTGGGCGTCGCTGTGGGCCTGGCGTCCGGTGCCGTCGCAGGTGATCCTGGTCGGCAGCGAGGTCAGCCTGTACCGCGACGCCGACGGCCGCTTTCGCGTCGAGGGCGTGCAGTTCAGGATGCCGCGCGGCAATCCCTGGCTGCTGGTGCTGTCCCAGCCGCGCGTCGAGCTGCGCGACATCCAGGTGCACTGGCGCGACGAGACCGGGGCGCTGCCGGCGCTGCTCCTCCGGGACGCCAATCTGCAACTGCTCAACCGCGGCCGCCGCCATAAGCTGCAGGCGCGCGTGCGCCTGCCGGCGGAGTATGGCGCGGAGCTACAGCTCGCCGCGGATCTGCGCGGCGAGCTCGGGACGCCGCAGGACTGGGCCGGCAAGTTGTTCATCGACGTCGACGGCGTGGACATCGCGCGCTGGCTGGGCAAGCGCCCGCCCGGCGGTTTCCGGCTGCGCGGCCGGGCGCACACGCACCTGTGGGCCGAGCTGGCCGGCAGCAGCCTGCAGCGCATGCGCGGCGAGGTCGATATGCTGGACCTTGCCGTCGGTGGCGCCCGCGAAGGCGGCGAACTGTTCGAGGCCGAACGCCTGACCGGCCAGTGGGAGTGGCGGCGCGCCAACGGCGGCTGGACGCTCGATCTCGATCGGGTCGGCCTGGTGCAGAACGGCGACGCCTGGCCCGAGACGGGGCTCGCCGTAGTGGTCCGCGACCAGGCCGACGGCGCCTACGACGTGCAGCTCGGCCTGACCTATCTGCGCCTGGAGCTGATCGCACCCTGGCTGGGTCACCTGCTCGAGGATGCGCCGGAGCGCAGGGCGCTGCTGGAGAGCCTGGAGCCCGGCGGCGAGGTGAAGGGGCTGCAGCTCGCGTTCCGTGCGCAGGACGGGCGGGTGGAGGATGTCGCCTATCAGCTGCGCTTCGACGGTGTGCGCACCGCGGCCGCCGAGCGATTGCCGGGCGGCGCGGCGCTCAGCGGCCGCCTCGCCGGCACCCGCGACCACGGCGTCGTGGACCTCGACAGCCACGGCGCGCAGCTGGCGTTTCCGCGCCTGTTCCGCGATCCACTGCAGCTCGACCGGCTGCAGGGCCGTTTTCTGTGGCGCCGCAGCGCGGACCGTCTGCGCATCGAGACGCGGTCCCTGATCGCGGAGAACACCGACATCGCCACCGAGTCGCGGCTGCGGCTGGACATCCCGCTGGACGGATCGCGGCCGTTCCTGGACCTCCACAGCCGCTTCCACCGCGGCCGGGTCGGCGCGGCCCACAAGTACCTGCCGGCCGGCATCATGCCGCCGCGCACCGTCGCCTGGCTGGACCGGGCGCTGGTGGCCGGCGAGATCAGCAGCGGCGCCTTTCTGTTCCATGGCCGCCTGGGTGACTTCCCCTTCGACGGGGCGACCGGCCGCATGGAGGTCCGCGCGACGGTCAACGACGCGATCCTGGACTATCGGGAAGGCTGGCACCGCATCGAAGGGCTGGAGGCGGAACTCGCCTTCATCAACCGCGGCATGCACATCCGCGGCGTGGCCGGCAAGATCCTCGGCGCGGATCTCGAAGCGGTCGAGGTGCGCATCGACGATCTCGCGCACGCGCGTCTGGACATCGAAGGCCGTGCGCGCGGCCCGCTGGCGGACATGCTGCGCTTCGTCCGCGAAAGCCCCTTGAGCGGCGGTCCCGGCGACACCCTGGGCACAGTCCAGGCCCAGGGCGCCGCCGATCTGCGGCTCGGGCTGGTCATCCCGCTGGCCGAGCACCGGCCGGCCAGGGTCGCCGGGGGTGTACGCCTGGCCGACAATCGGCTCGCGCTGCCCGCCTGGGAGCTGGCCTTCGACCAGCTGCAGGGCGAACTGGAGTTCACCGAGCGCAGTGTGACGGCACGTGGCCTCCAGGCGCGCCTGGACGGCGTGCCGGTCAGGGTGGACGTCGAGGATGCGCAGCGCGACGGCCGTCCCGCGACCCGTGTCGCGGTGCGCGGCGCGTTGCCGCTGCTGCGGCGGCTCAAGGCGGACGAGGGCGATCGTCTGTGGGCTCGCGTCGGGGGCGACAGCGAGTGGACCGCGCAGGTCGATCTGCCGCGCGAGGCGCCGCCCGGCACGCCGGTGACGCTGGAGTTCGAATCCGACCTGCGCGGCATCGTCGTGGATCTGCCCGCGCCCTTCGGCAAGACGGCGGAGGAAGTCTATCCCTTCCGGCTGCGCACCACCGTCACGCCCGGCGACAGTCTCCGGCCGCTGTACCTGCAGTACGGCGAGCACAGCGCCGCGGCCGAACTGCAGCGGCAGGGCGACACGTGGCGGCTGACGCGCGGCGATCTCCGTCTCGGCGCCCCCGACGCGAGCCTGCCGGCCGGAAAGGAGATGCGCATCGGCGGCAGACTGCCGCGGTTCGTCTGGGAGGAATGGCGGCCGCTGCTCGCCCCTGCGGCCCCCGACGCCGCGGCCGCGCCGTCGCCGGCAACCTCATTGGGCACGCTGACCGCGCTCGAGGCGGACATCGGCGAACTGGCCGCGTTCCAGCGGCGCTTCCGCCAGGTGCGCATCGATGCGCGCCGCGAGCCCGACGGCTGGCGCGTGCAGCTGGCCGGCCCCGACGCGGCCGGCGTGGCCGTGCTGCCGCGGCAGCCGACGCGGCCGGTGAGCCTGCGCCTCGATCATCTGCGCCTGCCGCCCGCCGAGGGCGAGCCTGCGGCCGGGGCGCGGCTCTCGCCGGCGCGCCTGCCGGCCCTGGATGCCGAGATCGGCCGCTTCCGGCTTGGCGATCTCGACCTGGGCCGTGTTACCCTGCGCAGCCACCCGCTGGCCGACGGCCTCGCCGTCGAGCGGCTGGACGTCGCGGCCGACTGGATGCGCCTCGGCGCCACCGGCGAGTGGACCCGCCGGGGGGGGCAGGACGCCTCGCGGTTCCGCATCGATCTGCAGGCCGACGAACTGGGGCGGCTGCTGTCGGCCTTCGGCTATGCCGGCACCGTCGTCGGCGGCGAGACCCGCGGCGAGATCGACGCCAACTGGCCCGGCAGTCCGGCGGACTTCGCGCTGCAGAAGCTCGAGGGCTCGCTGGCCCTGCGCATCGGCTCGGGGCGGCTGGTGAACGTCGAGGCCGGCGCCGGGCGCGTGTTCGGCCTGTTCAGCCTGCAGGGACTGCGCCGCCGCCTGGCCCTGGATTTCAGCGATGTGTTCGAGAAAGGCTTCAGCTTCGACCGCATCGAGGGCCATTTCACGCTGCTGGATTCGGACGCCTACACCAACGATCTGGTGATCGACGGGCCGGCGGCGCGCATCGAGATTTCCGGCCGCACGGGTCTGGCGCGTCACGATTACGACCAGCTGGTGACGGTTATCCCCCAGGTCCAGTCGAGCCTGCCGCTGGCCGGGGCGCTGGCCGGCGGTCCGGTGGTGGGCGCGGCCCTGCTGCTGGCGGACAAGCTGTTTGCGGAACAGATGGAAGAGCTGACACGTTTTGCGCGCTACCAGTACACGGTGACGGGCAGCTGGGAGAATCCCCGGCTGCAGCCGGTCGGCGAGCCGGTACGGGGTTTGCAGGACAAACCGGAGGCCGGCCAGGACGCGGGCGGCGCACAATAGAGGATCCGGACAGGCGTTGGGGAGAAAGAACGGCGGAGACCGCCGGCGAGGCACGAAAATGACGAAAGTGGCATGCATCCAGATGGCCTCCGGGCCGAATGTCGGGGCGAATCTGTTCGAGGCGGAGAAGCTCGTCTACCAGGCGAGCAAGCAGGGCGCACGGCTGGTCGTGCTGCCCGAGAACTTCGCCATCATGGGCCTGAAGGAGACCGACAAGGTCGCGGTGCGCGAGCAGGACGGCCACGGCCCGATCCAGGAGTTTCTGGCCCATACCGCCCGGCGCCTGGGCGTGTGGCTGGTGGGCGGCACCATCCCGCTGGAGGCCGGCGATCCCGCCAAGGTGCGCGCGGCCTGCCTGGTCTACGACGACCGCGGCCGGCGGGTGGCGCGCTACGACAAGATCCATCTGTTCGACGTGCAGGTGGTCGGCAGCGACGAGCGCTACACCGAGTCCGAGACCATCGAGCCCGGCAGCGACCTGGCGGTGGTGGAGACGCCCTTCGGGCGGCTCGGCCTGGCGGTCTGCTACGACCTGCGCTTCCCCGAACTGTTCCGCGCCCTGCTCGATCGGGGCATGGATATGATCGCGGTGCCGTCGGCCTTTACCGCCATCACCGGCCGCGCCCACTGGGAGACGCTGGTGCGCACCCGCGCCATCGAGAACCTGTCCTACGTCTTCGCCGCCGCGCAGGGCGGCTTCCACATCAACGGCCGCGAGACCCACGGCGACACCATGATCGTCGACCCCTGGGGCACGGTGCTCGACCGCCTGCCGCGCGGCTCCGGCGTGGTCTGCGCCGACGTCGACCTGGAGCGCGTCAAGAGCACCCGCCGCAACTTCCCGGCCGTCGACCACCGGCGGTTCCATTGCGGGTGATGAGTCGCGATAAGGGCAACTTCTACCGCGAAGGACGCAAAGGCGCGCAAAGAACATCGAAAACATGATGGCCACGAAATCCACGAAACCCACGAAAAGGACTTATGTTTACACCCATTAGCTTTCGTGGGTTTCGTGGATTTCGTGGCTATATAGGTTTTCCTTTGTGCGGCTTTGCGTCCTTCGCGGTCGAAGTGTTTTTCACGCACACAGGCCACCCCAGGGTTGAGTCCGGCCACCCCATCGCGTACCTTTGAGCCCCTTTGCAGTGACGACCAGACCAGTCCATGACGGATTCCACGCTTGAACTCGCCCGCGAGCGGCTGCTCGCTCCCGCCGGCCTCGGCGATTCCGACCTCGGCGCGGTGCTCGACCGGCTGATGGGGCATGCCATCGACAGTGCCGATCTGTATTTCCAGTCCACCCGCTTCGAGTCGTGGGTGCTGGAGGACGGCATCGTCAAGGAAGGCAACCACAGCATCGAGCAGGGCGCCGGTGTGCGCGCCGTCAGCGGCGACAAGACCGGTTTCGCCTATTCCGACGAGATCGTCATGCCTGCGCTCGTCGAGGCGTCGCGGCAGGCGCGCGCCATCGCGCGCAGCGGAAGCCAAGCGCGTGTGCAGGCCTGGCGCCCGAGCGGCGCGCTGGGTCTGTACCGGCCGGTCGATCCGCTGGACAGTCTGAGCGCCGACGCCAAGGTCGACCTGCTCAAGCGCGTCGACGCCGAGGCCCGCCGCATCGATCCGCGCGTGCAGCAGGTGATCGTCAGCCTCGCCGGCGTGCACGAGGTCGTGCTGGTCGCGGCCAGCGACGGTACGCTGGCCGGCGACGTGCGCCCGCTGGTGCGCCTGAGCGTGTCGGTCATCGTCGAGCACGACGGCCGGCGCGAGCAGGGCAGCAGCGGCGGCGGCGGACGCGGCGGCTACGACATGTTCATGAAAGGCGGGCGTGCCTACGACCACGCGCGCGAGGCCGTGCGTCAGGCGCTGGTGAACCTCGAGGCGGTCGATGCACCGGCCGGGAACATGACCGTGGTGCTCGGTCCCGGCTGGCCGGGCGTGCTGCTGCACGAGGCCATCGGCCATGGCCTCGAAGGCGACTTCAACCGCAAGGGCACCTCGGCCTTCGCCGGCCGGATCGGCCAGAAGGTCGCATCGCCCCTGTGCACCGTCGTCGACGACGGCACGCTGCCGGGCCGGCGCGGCTCGCTGAACATCGACGACGAGGGCACGCCCACGCAGTGCACCGTGCTGATCGAGAACGGCGTGCTCAAGGGCTACATGCAGGACAAGATGAATGCGCGCCTGATGGGCATGGCGCCCACCGGCAACGGCCGCCGCGAGTCCTACGCGCACCTGCCCATGCCACGCATGACCAACACCTACATGCTCGCCGGGCAATCCGATCCGGAAGAGATCATCCGCTCCGTGGACAAGGGGCTGTATGCCGTGAACTTCGGCGGCGGCCAGGTGGACATCACCTCCGGCAAGTTCGTGTTCTCCGCGAGCGAGGCCTACCTGATCGAGAAGGGCAGGGTCACGCGCCCGGTGAAGGGCGCGACGCTGGTCGGCAACGGCCCGGACGTGCTGACGCGCGTGTCCATGGTCGGCAACGACCTCAAGCTCGACCAGGGCGTCGGCACCTGCGGCAAGGAAGGCCAGAGCGTCCCCGTCGGCGTCGGCCAGCCGACCCTGCGCGTCGACGGCCTGACCGTGGGCGGGACGAGCGCGGGGTAAACCGTATCAACTTTAACCGCAAAGGACGCGAAGGCGCGCGAAGAAAAACCTCTATAGCCACGAAATCCACGAAACCCACGAAAGCCAATGGGTGTAAACATAAATCCTTTTCGTGGGTTTCGTGGATTTCGTGGCCATCAT
>JAJJPM010000018.1:0-6368 GCA_032907525.1 Gammaproteobacteria bacterium | reverse complement strand
CGATAAAGCCGTTTGCCTTGCCGGACCGGATCACCAGCCCGCGCGGCGATGCGCGCTCGAGCTGTTCGAGCAGGGCGGTGAACTGATCGAGCACCTCCTCGGTCAGCACGTTGGTGCTGGCGTCCTGCGTGTCGATTGACAGCCAGGCCAGACCGTCGGCGTCGGTGTCGAGCCGCCAATGCGTTGGATTGTGCGGACCGCTCACGCCCCACCTCCGACGTTCTCCACCAGGAGGGCGCCACCCTGTCCGCCGCCGATGCACAGGCTGGCGACGCCCCTTCGTGCCTTGTTCCGGCGCAGAACGTGGACGAGATGCAGGGTAATGCGCGCGCCGCTGGCGCCGACCGGGTGGCCAAGACTCACCCCCCCGCCATCGACATTCAACCGGGCATGATCGATAGGCGCGAAGGGCGTCTCACGCGCGAACTGCTCGCGGCAATACGCGGCATCGCTCCATGCCGTCAGACAGGCCAGCACCTGCGCCGCAAAGGCCTCATTGATCTCCCAGTAGTCGATGTCACCGCTGTCGTAGCCGTGCCGCATGAACAGCGGCGCCATCGCATGCACGGGCCCCAGACCCATCTGAGCCGGATCGAGTCCCGCCCATTCGCTGTCGACCAACTGCGCCAGCACCGGCAACCCATGGCGTCGAACCGCATCTTCGGAGGCCAGGATGAGCCAAGCGGCGCCATCGGTCACCTGCGCACTGTTGCCGGCCGTGACCTTACCGAAAGGACGATCGAATACGGGCTTGAGCCTGCCCAGCGAGGTCATGTCCGTTTCGCGGCGCAGCCCGTCGTCGGCACTGTGACATTTTCCGTCTCGGTCATAGACGACTTCTATCTCGTCGAGGTGGCCTTCATCCTGTGCGGCGGCCAGTCGCTGATGGCTGGCCAGCGCGAATGCGTCCATTTGTTCACGGCTGATGCCGAAGCGGTGAGCGAGGATTTCCGCCGTCTGTCCCATGGACAGGCCGACGACAGGATCCGTAAGACCACGGAGCAGGCCGATGACCGGCGTGAGATGCGCCGGGCGCAGCTGCGCGAGCGCCTTGGCGCGGGCCGCCATGCCCTTCGCGCGGGACCAGCCGGCGAGCCAGGCCACCATGGCGTTGCCAAGCAGCACCGGTGCGTGGCTCATGGCCTCGATACCGCCGGCAAGCACCAGTTCGGCGCGGCCGCTGCCGATGTTGCGCGCAGCCGTATCGATAGCCTGCATCCCCGAGGCGCAGTTGCGCTGTACGGTGAAGGCGGGCACGCGCTCGCCGCACCCCAGGCGCAACGCCACGACGCGTGCGATATTGGCCTCGTCTGGTCCCGGCATGACGCAGCCCGCGATCACCTCATCGAAGTCGGTCGGCGCGAATCGCTGCCGGAGCAGCAGGCCGCGGGCGGCCTGAGTGGCGAGTTCCGCCGCGCTGAACGGCCCCGGTGCGCCACGCGCCTTGAGAAAGGGCGTGCGTGCACCATCGACTATATAGACCGGGCGGCCGAAACCGTGCGGTGCGGGTCGCTGTTCCATCGTGACATCTCCGGGTTGAGGTATTCCGGTGGAAAATCGTCCACTTCGATGACCTGGAGGCGCGCCAGAACGGCGGACTGGACGATCGCGGCTTCGTCGGCGCTGACGACGTCCGCCTGCACGGCGGCATCGAGACTGGATTCGGGATCCTCTGCGGCCATCCTTCCGGCCCGCATGGCACCGCGAATGCGCGCAAGTATGGGTTCGGCCGCCAGCGCTTTCGCCAGGGCGTCATCGAGGCGGGTCAGGGGTTCGAGGGGGTTCGTCGGGATGAACAGTCCTCGCGTCAACCGCTCACGGACTTCGCCGGGTTGCAGAATCGACTCGGCGACCGCATCGGCGAGCCGATCGCTCGGACTCCGGTAGGGCAGACCGAATGGAAAGGCCCAGAACCGCAGAAGCCGGGCGACGGCCTTGGACGGAAAGTTTTCCAGCAACCCGAGCAGGCTCCGCTGCATGTCGAACAGGCAGGTCTGGCAAACCCAGTCGAGCAGCACGCGATCCGCCGCCGGTGCACCCTGGTCGTGGAAGCGCTTGAGCGCGGCGGAACCCAGATAGAGGAAACTCAGGCCATCACCCAACCGTGCGGAGAGACGTTCACGGCGTTTCAGATCGCCTCCGAGCATCAACATGGCGACGTCGGCGAAAAGCGCGAACACCGCACTCATGCGGCCGAATTCGCGATACCACTGCGCCGCATTCCCTTTGCCGGGAACCCGCACCAGACGCGCGCCGGTGAGTCCATGCAGCAAGGCCCGGCTGGCATTGCTCAGCAGCAGGCGGGCATGACCGAACAGGGCGCGGTCGAAATCACGCACGCCGCGTGCCTGGTCGATATCCATCGCGGCCTGGATCTCTTTCAGCACGTAGGGATGACAGCGCAGCGCGCCCTGGCCGAAGATGATCAGATTGCGGGTGAGTATGTTGGCACCCTCAACGGTGATGCTGATGGGCAGGGCCTGATACACGCGGCCAAGATAGTTGCGGGGGCCGAGGCAGATGCCGCTGCCGCCCTGGACGTCCATCGCATCATTGATGAGGCCACGCATGCGCTCCGTGAGGTGATATTTTACGATCGCGGAGGCGACCGAGGGACGTTCGCCGAGATCCACGGCCGTGCAGGTGAGTTCCCGCGCCGCATCCATAAGATAGGTATTTCCGGCGATCCGCGCCAGCGCCTCGCGCACGCCTTCGAAACGGCCGATCGGCAGCTTGAACTGCTTGCGTACCGCGGCGTAGGCGCCGGTCGCCCGGCTGGCGAGCTTGCCGGCGCCTGTGCTCAACGCGGGCAGGGAAATCGACCGTCCGTCGGCAAGGCACTCCATCAGCATGATCCAGCCCTGCCCGATACGTTCCGGCCCGCCGATGATCCAGTCCAGCGGAATGAACACGTCGTGTCCCTGATTGGGACCGTTCTGGAACGCTGAGTTCAACGGGAAATGCCGGTGCCCGATGCGGATCCCGGGTGTGTCCGTGGGGATCAGCGCCAGCGTGATGCCGAGTTCTTCACTCTCACCCAGCAGGTGATCGGGGTCGTACAATTTGAAGGCAAGACCCAGAACCGTGGCTACCGGCCCCAGCGTGATATAGCGCTTGTCCCAGTTGAGACGGATGCCAAGCGTGTCGGGAACGCCCTGGAACTCGCCGCGGCAGACGATACCAGTATCCGGGATCGCACCGGCATCGGACCCGGCCTCGGGCCCGGTCAACGCGAAGCAGGGCACCTCTTCGCCGCGCGCCAGACGCGGCAGGTAGTGATCCTTCTGGGCCTCGGTACCGTAGTGCAGGAGGAGTTTGGCCGGTCCCAGCGAGTTGGGAACCATCACGGTGACGGCCGCGGTGATGCTGCGGCTGGCGATCTTCATCACCACGTCCGAGTGCGCCAGAGCACTGAATTCCAGGCCGCCGTAGCGGCGCGGAATGATCATGCCGAAGAAGCCTTTGTCCTTCAGAAACTGCCACACGGCTTGCGGAAGATCGTGCAGCTCATGAGTGATCTTCCAGTCGTCCAGCATGTGGCAGAGTTCATCGACCGGGCCGTCGATGAACGCCTGTTCCTGCGCGCTGCGGACCGGAGCAGGGAAGCCAAGCAGGCGATTCCAGTCGGGTGTTCCGCTGAAGAGGTCGCCATCCCACCATACCGTTCCAGCCTCCAGCGCCTGACGTTCAGTGGCCGACATCTCGGGGATGACGCGGGCGAACCAGGCGCGCAGGTGTCTGCTGATGAAACGCCGCCGCAGAGGCGGGATGCCGGTCATACCTGCGACGGGCAGGAATACCGCCCATCCGAACATGAGCAGCACGACATTGCCGTCGCGCCACAGGCTCCAGGTCAGCAGGTAGAGTACGCCTGTCGCCAGCCAGGCCCAGCCGGGTACCCGCCAGGCGGCCAGTCCCCAGACGAAACCCAGCAGTGCTGCAAGTTCGAGAACGGCGGGCAGCATAGTGAACCTCCTTCAGTCGTGAGGTGCGGTTCGATGCGATCCTGGTCCCTGACGCTTTCGCAGGCGTTCAATCATCCAGCAGTATGCCCGAGCGTCTCCCATCGACTATAGCAGGCGTCAATGCGCCTTCTTCCTCGGCCTCTGGCTTCTGTGTGCCGGTACGCGGAATGTAGCAGTCTCCTTCGCCGTTGCAGATCTGGTCGTCGTCATCCCACGGCAGACTGCGGTACAGGCTCTTGTCCTCGATACCCAGGAAAGGAAACTTGATGATCTCGAAGTAGGGCGAATAGTCGAAATCGCGAGGCGTGTACAGCCGCACATTACGCTTGGACATGCGCACCTCGCCACTTTCCAGTCGGCGCATCACCGGTAACACGGGGAAACGCACATGATCGAAAGACGAGGCGATCATAGAGGAACACACCGTACGGGTCGGAAAACCCGCGTTATGTTCGAACAGGCTGGAGCGCCAGCGGCGCGGAAGGATGCCGTATGGAAACAGGAAGCGCGCGAGATCTAGCAGCTGCCGCACGTCATAATCGCAGCCAAGATGATTGACCGCGTACGCGATCACCGCCTGGGCGTCGTGGCGGGCCAGCCCCGCCGGGCGGCAGATCCGCAGATGATCGTGCCGATACTTGTCCAGCGGGCTGATGATGGTGCCACGTCCAAGCACCGCTTCGACGACGATCTGCGCATTGGGATCCCCGTCGAAGCAGTAGGAGACGTGCTCGCGGACACGGGGATCGTCGATGTCGCCGATGCGTCCGAGGTAGAGGGCCGAATGTGTCCACGGGCTCTGGGTGATGGTTTTGATGACGTCGCTTACGCGGGTGCGACCCTCGACCAGCAGGACATCGGCGGGGCGCAGCTCGTAGCGGATGCGCTCGAAATCGCACAACGGGGTTCCGTCCGGCGGCTTTTCGGCCGTCAGCCAGTCTACGATGGTCTTGGCCATCCAGGCCCTGGGTCCGCGCGCCATGTGCGCCTCCGCTACTCGTACGTGAGTCCGGGATCTGCCCCCGTCTGTGCAAGTATGACCGTTAGACCGGCCGGTCGCGACGGGAGTTGCGATCCGCGCGTGCGGGTATGCCTGTAACGCTTAGCGGCGCGCGGATCGGGGTGCTGAGCGGATTGCGGAGAAGGGGAAGAAAAAGTGTCTACAGCAGTGCCAGCGCCCGATCCAGGTGGCTGCGCGGGGTGTGGAAGTGTGGCGAGAAGCGTATGGCGCCCGAACGCAGGGAGCACACCACGCCAGCCGCCTGCAGCCGCCCATGGACCTCCGCCGCATCCCTGCGATGAGGCCTGAAACTGACGATGCCAGCATGAGCATGTCCGGCAACCGGCGTCAGAAGCCTATACTCTATTAAATTATTACTTATAATATCAACTAGATATGAAGTATTCTTAAAGATCAAGTCAGATATCACATCACTCCCCACGTCCGCCAGCAAGGCCAGACTGGCCTCCAGCCCATGGATGCCCAGCATGTTGGGGCTGCCGCATTCGAAGCGGCGTGCCGACCGTGCCGGCATCCAGTCCTGCCGGGAAAAATCCCCGAGGTGCTCGACCATATGCCAGCCGAACTGGTGCAGACGGAGCCGTTCCAACAGCTCGCGCCGGCAGTAGAACAACGCCAGGCCTTCAGGACCCAATAACCATTTGTGGCCGTCGGCGACCACGAAGTCGGCACGGGCGGCACGCACATCCAGCGGCAGGGCACCAAGGCCTTGGATGGCATCGATGCAGAACAGAACCTCGGCCGCCTCGCAGGCCCGGCCGAGCCGTGCCAGATCCAGTCGCAGGCCCGTGTCGTACTGGACCCAGCTGACCGACAGCAGCCGGGTACGGGCATCGAAGGCCGCGAGCAACGCCGACTCGGGATCGTCCCCGGCGTACAGATCCACGGCCCGGACTTGGACCCCGTAGGCATCGAGCGATTCCCAGACGATGCGGTTGGAAGGGAATTCCTGCGCCGGGATCACCACATTGTCGCCGGGTCGCCAATCCAATCCGTGAGCGACGACCGAAAGCCCTTCGGAGGTGCTCTTGAGGAGGGCGATCTCGTCGCTGGAACGTGCATTGATCAGTCGCTGCAGGCGGTCCCGCAGACGCTGTTCGACCTCCATCCAGGCGGGATAGTGCTGCGCGCCACGGCTGCGGTTTTCGGCCGCGAACGCTGTGACGGCCGCCGCTGTACGCACCGGCCACGGCGCGACAGCTGCGTGGTTCAGATAGATGACGTCCGGGTCCAGAGAGAATTCTTTGCTGAGGTCAGAGAATTCTTTGCTGAGGTCCATGATACGCACCTGAACGCCGGGGAAATGCGGAGCATAATCCAAAGAGGTCCCGTGGCTGAACCCGACCGGAAGCCAGTCGACCGGCTGGACCCGCGGACCCGCG
>JAJJPM010000017.1:0-27654 GCA_032907525.1 Gammaproteobacteria bacterium | reverse complement strand
AGGGTGCGCGCGAGATGGAAGTGGAACTGGCGATCGGCCTGCGCGAGGCGGGCTATGGTGTATGGCAGGCGTGAATCAGACCGCCTGAGGGCGCAGGCGGAGCCGTGAACCGCCGGCACAGCGACATCGAAATGATGAAAGGAGCCCCGCCATGAGCAACACCCTCCCCACCGCCGAACAACCCTGCGCCGCGATTCCTTCGCCCTGCGCCGCGGTCGAGTTGATCCTGCAATCGCGCGAAAAGGATCTCGGCGGCTTCTCGGTCCGGCGCCTGTTGCCCACGGCGCAGCGCAGGATGGTCGGCCCGTGGATCTTTTTCGACCACATGGGGCCGGCGCGCTTTCCGGCGGGGCAGGGCATCACGGTTCGGCCGCATCCGCACATCGGCATCGCGACGGTGACCTATCTGTTCGAGGGTGAGATCCTGCACCGGGATTCGCTCGGCAGTCTGCAGGCGATCCGTCCCGGCGACATCAATCTGATGGTGGCAGGAAGCGGCATCGTGCATTCCGAGCGCGAGCGTCCGGAGATCACCGCGACCGAGCATGTACAGCATGGTCTCCAGCTCTGGCTGGCGCTGCCTGACGCGGACGAGGAGACCGCACCGGCGTTTCATCATTATCCGGGCGCTGCCATTCCGGCATTGAGCGTCGATGGTGTGCCGGTGCGCGTGATGATGGGCAGTGCCTACGGCGTGACTTCGCCGGTCCGGCAGTTCTCGGAGACGCTGTATCTCGAAGCGCATCTGCAACCGGGGCAGACGCTCGCGCTGCCCGAAGCCAAAGAGCGCGCGGTGTACGTCGCCAGCGGCGCATTGAAGGCCCGGGACACCGCCATGCCGGCCTATTCCCTGACCGTGTTCGCCGATCAGCCGGGGATCGTGGTGCAGGCCACGGAAGCTGCCCGCATCGCCGTGATCGGCGGCGCGCCGGTGGGCGACCGGGCGATCGAATGGAATTTCGTGTCCAGTCGCAAGGAACGCATCGAACAGGCCAAACGGGATTGGGTGGAGGGCCGGTTCCCCAAGGTGCCGGGTGACGAGGTGGAGTTCATTCCGTTGCCGTGAGGGGGTATGCCCGCACAGAAAAGGGGTGACATCGGGAACTGAACAATTCCGACGCTACGTCAGCAACAGCCGCCGACTCGCCGGGTTGTCCGGATATCTCCGTCGTTCGATCGCGTAATATGCCAGCAGCAGATCCACCTCCAGGCCGATGCGTTGGCGTGCCTCGGCCAGCGTCGTATCCAGATATTGATCGAACTCCACCTCGTCGAGCGGCTGGCAGCCGGAGATGTGGCCGAGTCGCACGGCGTCGCGGAACACCCGCAGGTCGTCGTCGCCGAACTGGTAGAACGGCGGGTACAGATGCTTGGAGATCAGCGCGAACAGTTGCTCCTCCAGCGTCGATACCCGTTGGGTGCTGCCCATGGTGAAGCCGATGGTGAAGGCCTCGTCCATGGGCAGCAGGCCGCGGCCGAGGATCAGATGGATGCAGTCGTGCTGGTGCAGGTCGACGGCACCGTGGAAGATCGTCAGGCCGGGAATCCTGTAGCGCGGGTTCTCCACCAGCTGCACCATCAGCGGCACCTCGCCCTGTTCGGCGCTGACGCGCTGCATGTCGGCCAGCGCGGCGCGCAGGGTGAGCTGGTCGCGCCGCAGCGGCAGATGCCAGTCGCGGTAGCTGACGGGGTCGGTGGTTACGGAGGGATCGGTCATCGTGCGTCTGAGAGCGTGACAAGGGTGTTGCGTGGCGGGTGCCGGGATTCTAACCCCGCCGCGAACTGGAACAACAGGCGCCGACTGCATCGGGTGTCCGGTCGGCACGTGTTCAAAGCGCTGCTGTGGAATGGTTTTCCGCAGCCCTTGATCGAACGGATGCCGGGTGCCTGTCTGGCGGTACGTGTCACGCGCTCCGGCAGGCGCGCGATCCATCAGGTTGGCCCCACAGGGCGTCTGCCCGGGCGTGTTTGGGCACCGGGGGACCCTGCGTTTTTTCACCCTGCTTGACCCCCAGCCCAAACGGCCGCTATTCTCTATTCTAGAATTTAGAACGGTGGCCGCCCATGCAACTGAAACCCCAAGATATTCTTGTCCTTCTGAAACTCATCGCCCTGGGGCGAGTGCCTTGGTCCTATGCCGGCCTAGCCGCGCAGCTGGCGATGAGTCCGTCCCAGTTGCATGCGGCGGTCAAACGCGCGCTCGCGGCGCAGCTCGCGGTGCGGGAGGGCGATGCCATCGTCCCGCATACCCGCAACCTCGAGGAGTTTCTTGTTCACGGTTTGAAATATGTGTTCATGCCCGAAAGAGGCGAGATGACGCGTGGCATGCCGACCGGTTATGCCGCGCCGCCGTTGAGCGGACACTTCGTCGAATCGGGCGAGCCGCCACCCGTCTGGCCGGACGCCGAGGGTGACGTGCGCGGAGCGGCGTTTGCTCCGCTATACGGTCCGGCACCGCGCGCTGCCAGGCTCGATGCACAGCTGTACGAGCTGCTCGTTCTTGTCGATGCAATCCGCGGTGGTCGGGCGCGTGAACGTGATTTTGCCGTCAACGAACTGAGAAGACGTTTGGAGAACTATGCATAGGGAACGGAATCCCAACCTGGAAATACTGGAACTGGCAGTTGAGCGACTTGGGCCGCTCGTCGACCACATGGTGTTTGTCGGCGGGTGTGCCACCGGCCTTCTGTTGACCGACCTTGCCGCGCCGCCGATCCGACAGACGCGCGATGTGGATGTGATCGTAGAAGTGGCGTCGCTTGCCCATTACCACCGCTTGGCGGAAAAACTTCGTCAACGCGGATTCGCCGAAGATCAAAACCCGGAAGCGCCCATCTGCCGTTGGGTCGCAGGCGGCATCGTGTTGGACGTCATGCCGACAGATCCACATATCATGGGCTTCGGTAACGAATGGTATCGGCCCGCGCTCGCGACGGCCGTGCCCGTCGATCTGTCGTCGGGGCGACGGATTCAACGCGTGACGGCGCCATATTTTCTGGCGACGAAGTTGATTGCGTTCGATGGCCGGGGCAAGGGCGATTATGTGGCGAGCCACGATATGGAGGATATCGTGGCCGTGCTTGATGGACGCAGCGAAGTGGTCGACGAAGTGGTGAGGGCGGACGACACCGTACGGCGCTTTCTCAGTGCGCGAATCCAAGCGCTTCTCGGCGATGGAAGATTCATGGCTGCATTGCCGGGCCATCTGCCGGGTGATGCAGCAAGCCAGGCGCGTGTCAGGCTGATCGTTGACCGTATGGCCGCCATAGCGGAAGGGGATTCTCCGTGAGCAACACCCTCCCCAGCGCCGAACAACCCTGCGACGCCCTCCCTTCATCCTGTGCTGCGGTCGAGTTGATTCTGCAATCCCGCGAGAAGGACCTCGGCGGCTTCCCGGTCCGGTGGCTGGGTACCCTGAGCACTGGCCACGCTTTTCGCGGAACGCTGGCAGCAGCTGTCGCCACGGTTCACGTTCCCCCGCAAAACTCCGGCCGCCCCTCCACCTCGAACCCCGACGGCAGCGCCGCTGTCGTGTCCGTCAGCCATGCAGCCAGATCCTCCAGCACCACCCCGGCCCCGAGGTCGCGGGTGAGCATGTGATAGCCGTCGGGATAGACGGCGACCCGGGACGAGCCCGGCAGGGCGGCGAGCATGCGGCAGGTGGGGCCGTGCGGGATGATCTCGTCGCGCTCGCCATAGAGAATCAGGGCGGGCGCCGTCAGCCGGGGCGCGGCGGCGAGGGCGCGATCCATCAGGTTGGCGAGGCCCCACAGGGCGTCCGCCCGGGCGTGCTTGAGCACCAGGGGATCCTTGCCCAACGCGCGCAGCATCGCGGTGTTGTCGGACGCGACGATGCCCAGGCCGCGGCCGGTGAGCTGCGTGCCCGGGAGGCTGTGCGCCAGCAGCCACAACCCGGCACGCTGCAGCGGGTGCATGGTCGCGCGGCCCCACACCGCCGGCGCCACCAGCACCGCACCATCGGCCGCGGCGGGCGTTGCGGCGAGGACGTCCATCGCCACCGCGCCGCCCATGCTCTCTCCCAGCAGGATGAGTGGACGGCCGGGATGCGCCGCGCGCAGCAGCGCGGCCACCGTCCTGGCATCGTCCGCGAGCACATCCGCGCCGGGCCAGATGCCGCGCTGGTCGGTGGCGCCGAAGCCGCGCTGATCGTAGGCATAGGTCGCGATGCCCCGGGCGGCGAGGAAGGGCCCGACCCCGGCGAAGGCCTGGCGGTAGTCGTTGAAGCCGTGCAGGGCCAGGACGACGGTGTGGGGCACGCCTTGCGGCTGCCAGCTGCCGAGGGGCAGCGTTGC
This sequence comes from Gammaproteobacteria bacterium, assembly GCA_032907525.1. GTDB lineage: Bacteria > Pseudomonadota > Gammaproteobacteria > Thiohalobacterales > Thiohalobacteraceae > JAHJQQ01. The sequence continues at coordinate 23,341 of JAJJPM010000017.1, read as the reverse complement.
GCCGTCGGCGGCGATCACGCGATCGGCCTCCAGCCGCGGGGACGTCGGATGCTGCCCGCGTGACTGCACCTGGGGCGTGGCGCAGCCGGCCAGCCATGCCAGCAGCGCGAGGACGCCGCCGGCCCGGGCGAGCATCCGGCGCACGGTGCAGCCATGGCTCGATGACGGAATCACTGTCGCCCCTGTCGCGCGTGTAGCCATACATTCATTCCCGATCGGGAAAATAATACTTGCATCAAGAGAACACCCACCAGGATTTCCCGATCGGGATTTCTGTGAAGGCATGCCCGTGCCGGTGCGCCTGCGCAACGGCCGATTCACTCCACGACGATTCGCGCCTTCCGTTTCGCCAGACCGACGGTGACGGTCGTCCCGGCGTTGAATGCCAGATAGTCCGCTTCGATGCCGTCGCTGAAGACCACGCCGTTGTCCGCCATGTGCGAGGTGATCACCAGAGGCTGGTCGCGGGTGATCGTCCCGAAGGTGAGCGCAGTGCCCGTCGTCTTGCTCGGAAACGGTTCGCGCACCGCGAACATCAGGGCCTCGGTATCCCAGGGCAGGCGGCCGCCGTCGGGCGGCGGGATGACCCGGCCGCCGAGTGCCTTCACGACGCCGGCGGCCCCGGCGTAGACCGATTGCAGCCAGCCGGTGGAGCCTGCCCCGGTGCTGACGATGATGCCGCTCGACGACTGGCGTTCGCATTTCCTGCCCTGGGCGATCTCATAGCGCGCCGACACGTGCGAGCGCGCGCCGATGAACAGGTCGTTGAACCCCAGCAGGGTCTGTCCGTCCTGGGTGCGGGCCTCGGCCATCGACACGGGTTGAATCGGCTGTTCCCGCCGCAGCGCCCGGGTCAGTACCTGACCGAACGTCTGCGCCGTGAACGGCAGCAGCACGCCGTCGATCTGCGCCGGATCCGGATTGACCGGCAGGATCGGCTGGCCGTCGAGGTACTTCGCGACATTGACCACCAGCCCGTCCGGGCCCACCGTGACCACCAGGTCCGCCTCCCCGAACGTGAACTGCGGCAGGAAGCTGCGCTCGATCACCTGCTGCTTGAGGCCTTTGGGCACCAGGCCGCGGATGCCGTCCAGCACGCCGTGGAAGCGTTCGTGTGCGGCTTCGATGGGTGTGAAGTCGCGCCCCGCGTGTTCGAGGTAGAACCGGCTCTGCGCCACGGTGTTGAACCGCGCCACCAGCTCTTCGAGCTCGGTCTTGCGGGTCACGATCACCACCTTCTCGAACGCCGTCCGTGGCGCTGGGACCTGGAGTCGAATCGAGACGCCGCTCATGACCGCTGCCCTCCGATCCAGCCGACGATCTGCCCGAGCATGTCCGGCGTGATGCTCAGGTTGCCGATGGTGCCGGCGTTGGCGGCCCACTCCTTCAGGGCGAGGCCGACGAGGGCCTGCGGCGCCAGATCGCCATAGGGACTGAGCTTCAGCTCATCGGCCTTGGCCTCGGCCTCGGCGAGCTTCAGGCTGTTCTGGGCCTGCATCTCGACCAGATCCTTGCGCCGCTCCTCCAGCTCGATATCGGTATTCAGCTCCCGCTGGCGGATCTTGCGTTCCTCTTCCAGGGCCGCCGCGCGGCGGTCGTAGATGGCGCGGTCCGCTTTCCGTTGCAGGCCTTCGCGATAGTCGGCCTCCAGCGCCTTGCGCATCTCCGGGGTGGCCGTCACGGCCGTGAAGTGGAGGTTCTCGACCACGACCCCGAGGGCCTGCAAGTCCGGCTCGCGCCGCACCGCCGCCAGGACCTCGGAGGCGAGCTCCCGCACCGTGATCAGCGCCTGATCCAGTGGGATCTGGCTGACGCCCTTGCGGGTGTGTGCCTGGACGGCATTGATCAGCCGTTGCGCCAGCTTGTCCGGGTCCTTGCTGCGGTATTTGCCGGTCTTCGGGTCCAGCGTGAAGTCGAGCTGCTGCGCGACCTCCAGCGGGTTGTCGATGCGGTAGCTCAACTGCCCCTGGATCGCGACCTCCTGATAGTTTGCGGTGGCCTCGTTGAAGATGAACTGGGCGTCCTGGCTGACGACCGGCACCGCCGCGATCGAGGTGTTGTAGGGCAGGTACCAGAGATCAAGCCCGCGGCCGTGTTTCACCGGGCGGCCGGCGCGATAGCGGATGACGTAGGTACTGGGTTCGCCTTTGTAGTGTTGGATGACCATGGCACACCTCCTCTAGACCTTGTGGGTCATTTGATGATGTCGACCTTGCCCGGGCTTTTGACCCGGTAGAGCCGGGCAGGGCGGTGCGCCCCATCCCGTTTCATCTTCTTCGTCTCCACGAGCTTGCCGAGTGCGAGCACCTGCTTGCGGAAGTTGCGCTTGTCCACCGGCTCGCGGCGGATGATCTCGTAGACCTCCTGGAGCTCGCTCAAGGTGAACTCGCGCGGCAGGAACTGGAACGCGATCGTCGAGTAGTCGAGCTTGGCGACCAGGCGCTGGTGCGCCATGGCGACGATCTCGTCGTGATCGAACGCGAGCGGAGGTAGTTCCTCGAAGGCGAACCAGCCCACGGCCTCGGCATCTGTCGCGGCCTGTAGGCGCACCTGGTCCGAGGGGATCAGGGCGTAGTAGGCCACGGTGATCACCCGCTCGCGGGGATCGCGGTCGGGGCGACCGAAGGTGTAGAGCTGTTCGAGGTAGACCCCGGACACCCCGGTCTCCTCTTCGAGCTCTCGCCGGGCGCTGGCCTCCAGATCCTCGTCCAGTTCCACGAACCCGCCCGGCAGGGCCCAGCGTCCCTGGTAGGGCTCGCCGCCGCGCTTGATCAGCAGCAGCTTCAGCCGGCCGTCGCGGATCGTGAAGATCACGATGTCGGTGGTCACGGCCGGGTGCGGGTAGCGGTAGCTGTACATGGCGTCACCTTCGTGTGTTCTGTACACGAACAAGTTAGTGTCAATTTAACACCATGTCAAGCCCGCGCGGTAAATCCGAAGTGCTGGTGCTGATCGGGGTGGTGGTGATCCTGCTGCTGATCACGCTGCTCCGGCGGGCGTTGCCGAAACGCTGACCGGCGGGCGGCCGCGCGGGACGGCGCACCGGGCACTGTATTCATGCATGGACGATTCCTGTTTGCGCGCCCGATCGGCGGCATAGACGCGACCGGAGTTTGAATTGCCGCGTTTTTTTGCAGCCGGACGCGGCATCGCGCCCGGTCCGGCGGACGACGGGGCGTGTGTCCGTCGCCTGCGTGGCGCCGAAGAGCTTCGCGAGGGCAGTGCCATACTCTACAATCGCCTCATGGTTATCCATTGCAGTGTTATGGTTGCCTTCGCCCCCGACCTCCGTGCAGCGGGGGCTTTTCTTTGAGCGCGCTTCCCATCTCCGCCCGGCTGTTGCTGAGTTATGTGCTCGTCGCCGTGCTGCCGCTGGCCGGACTGGCGGCCTTGCATCTGGCCTCGTTCGAGGCATCCCTGCGTCAGACCGTGCTGGCGAACATGGCCGTGGTCGCGGACAAGAAGGCCGGGCAGATCGGCAGCTACATGGACGAGCGCTTCGCCGACGTGCGGCTCCTCAGTCGCCGGGGACTGGTCCGCGAGGGGATCGCCGCGCTGAGCGACGCACTGCGTGCGGGCGGTCTGGACGCGCCGGGCTACCGGGACGCGGCACGCCGGCTGCGCGAAGGCGGGCGGTCTGGACGCGCCGGGCTACCGGGACGCGGCACGCCGGCTGCGCGAAGACCTGGGTGCTTCCTACGGCGGAGAGGATTTCTACGATCTGCTGCTGATCGACGCGGCCGGCAACGTCGTGTTTTCCATTGCGCAGGAATCCGACCTGGGCAGCAACCTCGTGCACGGTCCCTTCCGCGATACCTGGCTGGCGAAAGGTTTCGCGCTGACGGCGCAGACGCGGCAACCGCAGCTCGCCCCCTTCGCGTCCTATCCGCCCTCGGGCAACCGTCCGGCCGCGTTCGTGGTGGCGCCCGTGCTCGACGACAGCGTCTTCGTCGGCGCGGTCGCTCTGCAGCTCGCCGCGGACCGGCTGGAATCGGTGACGGCCGACCGGACCGGCCTGGGCCGCAGCGGCGAAACCGTGCTGGTGCAGAAGCACGAAGACGGGGGCGTTCTGATGATGCCGCCGGGGCATCTATTGGACGACGGGCAGTACGAGCGGATGCCGCTCGGGAACGCCCCGTCGTGGGTGCGGGAGGCGCTGGACGGCGATCAGGGGGAGGGGATCATCCGCGACCGGCACGGCACCATCGCCGTGGCGGCCTGGCGCGCACTGCCCGCGCTGGGCTGGGGCATGGCGGTGAAGATCGACCGTGACGAGGCATTCGCGCCGGCCGTGCGGCTGCGCCGCATCACCTGGCTCGCGCTGGCGGGTTTTCTGGTGCTCTCCGGCGTGACGGCCTTCTTGCTGGGGCGCAGGCTGTCGCGTCCCGTCCACGACCTCACCGAGGTCGCCGACCGCATCGCCGCCGGCGACCTGTCGCGGCGCGCACCCCACGAAGGCGGAGACGAACTGGGCAGGCTGGCCCGTGCGTTCAACCAGATGACGGATGCGCTGGCCGGCGCGCGCCGGGATCTGGAGGCGCAGGTCGCGGCGCGCACGCAGGAACTGCGCGCCGTTTCTTCGCTGCAGGATGCGATCCTCGATCAGGCGGCGGCCCTCATTGTCGTGCTCGACCGCGAAGGCCGTATCCGCCGCTTCAACCGCGCCTGCGAGGAGCTGACGCAGTATGCGTTCGAAGAGGTCGAGGGGCGCTGCTTCTGGGATCTGTTCCTGCTGTCGGAAGAGCGCGAGACGGTACGCGATCGCGCCTTTCATGCCCTCATGCGGGACCCCGCGTCGCAGCGGGCGACCTATACCAATCACTGGGTATGCCGCGACGGCACCCGGCGGCTGATCGAATGGAACAATGCGGTGCTGCACGACGACGGCGGACAGGCCGAGTTCGTCGTCAGCATCGGCATCGACGTCACCGAGAAGAGCATCGCCGACGCGGCGCTCAAGGAAAGCGCGAAGCGCCTCAACGAGGCCCAGCGCATCGCCCAGGTCGGGAGCTGGACACTCGATCTGATCAACGGGGAACTGAGCTGGTCCGACGAGACCTTCCGGCTGTTCGAGGTGGACAAGACGCGGTTCGGCGCATCCTACGAGGCCTTCCTGGATGCGGTCCATCCCGACGACCGCGAATGGGTCCACAAGGCCTACACCGATGCGCTGGCGAAACGCGAGCCTTACGAGATCACCCATCGCCTGCGGATGCCGGACGGCCGCGTCAAGTGGGTGAACGAGCGTTGCGAGACGCAGTTCGATGCGCAGGGCAGGCCGCTCCGCTCCAGCGGCACCGTGCAGGACATCACCGAGCGCAAGCTGGCCGAGGCGGAGATCCGCCGGCTCGCCTATCACGACGCCCTGACCGGCCTGCTGAACCGCTTCAGCCTGCAGGGCCAGCTGGACCAGGCGCTGGCCATGGCGCACCGGGAACGGCGTGCGCTGGCGGTGCTGTTCCTGGATCTCGACCGGTTCAAGATCATCAACGACACCATGGGGCACGCCATCGGCGACGCGCTGCTCAAGGAAGTGGCGCACCGTCTCCGCGACAATGTGCGCGACAGCGACATCGTCGCCCGCCTGGGCGGCGACGAGTTCGTGGTGGTGCTCACGGAACTGGATGAAATCGCGGCCGCCGCGCGCGTCGCCGACAAGCTCCTGCACGCGCTGGCCGAGAGCTACCGCATCGGCGACAACCATCTGCATTCGACGGCGAGCATCGGCCTGGCCGTCTATCCGAACGACGGCGAGGACGGCGAGACCCTGATGAAGGAAGCCGACACCGCCATGTATCACGCCAAGTCGCTGGGCCGCAACAACGTGCAGTTCTTCACCGCCGAGCTGAACGACGCGGCGGTGAAGCGCCTGACGCTGGAACGGGATCTGCGCACGGCGGTGGAGTCCGGGCAGCTCGAGCTGCATTACCAGCCGCAGCTGGACAGCCGCGACGGGCGTGTGGTCGGCGTCGAGGCGCTGGTCCGCTGGCGCCATCCGCACGAGGGACTGATTCCGCCGGAGGTGTTCATCCCGATCGCCGAGGAAACCGATCTGATCCTGTCGCTGGGCGAGTGGGTGCTGAACGAGGCCTGCGGCCAGCTCCGCCGCTGGCGGGACATGGGATTGCGGGACGTGACCATGGCGGTGAATCTGTCGGCGCACCAGCTCTATTCGCCGGTTCTTCTGACGCAGGTGGCGCAGGCGCTGAGCGCGCACGGACTGGAGGGCTCCGACCTCGAACTCGAAATCACCGAGTCGGTGGCCATGCGCGATCCCGACGCCGGCATTTCTCGCATCAGGGCGCTGCGCAACCTGGGCGTGCGCCTGTCGATCGACGATTTCGGCACGGGCTATTCCTCGTTGAGTTATCTCAAACTGCTGCCGATTCACACCCTCAAGCTCGACCGCTCCTTCGTCCACGACATCGAAGCCGATCTCAACGATGTGGCCATCTGCACCGCCACCATCGCCCTGGCGCACAACCTGGGACTGGCCGTGATCGCGGAAGGCGTCGAAACCGAGGCGCAACGGGATCTGCTGGTCTCGCACCACTGCGACTTCATGCAGGGCTTTCTGTTCAGCCGGCCGCTGCAGGCCGACGCGGTGCTGGCATTCATCCGGGAACGGCAGGCGGCCTGAGGGAAGGCGGCGCGGTCGGCTGTTCCGGCAGCCACAGCGCCGCCAGCGCATACAGCGTCACCGCCGCCAGCAGCACCGCCGAAAACCCCCAGTGCACCGCGATCAGCGTCGCCAGCACGGCGCTGATCACCGAGGCGCAGCCGTTCACGCCCCAGGCCCAGGGCATGAGCTCGGGCGTGATGCGCGACAGGCCCAGCGGGAACGGCATGCCCATGGCGAAGGCGAGCGGCATGACGAGCAGCAGGCCGGCGGGCATGCGTACCCACAGCGGCCAGGGCATCAGCGCGTCGAACACCGCGTCGAGTACCGCCAGATGGAGCAGAGTGACGACCGCGATCGCCGCCACGGCGACGCGTACGCCCGCCGCATGCCGGCCTCTGCGCGCGAGCCGGCCGGCGCAGGCGCTGCCCAGGCCGGCGAAGACGAGAAACCCGCTCAGCACCGTCGCCGACGCATAGACCGGATGGTGCAGCAGCAGCGTGAAGCGCTGTATGCAGGCGATCTCGACGAACAGGAAGGCCAGGCCGATGGCGCCGAAGTAGGCGGCGACGCGCCAGGTCCGGCCGTCGTCCCCACGGCGGTGCCGCGCCGTGCGCCGCAGCCGCCACGCGGGCAGCAGGATCAGCGCGGCGCTGGCGATCAGCGCCTGCAGCAGCGTCGCGATCGGCACCAGGTAGCCCCACTCGATCAGCGGCATGCCGCCGCGCCCGCGCAGCGCCAGCAGTTCCGGCAGCGTGCCGGGGCGCGCGAAGTGCGAGAAGTACGGACGGTCGTCCGTCGCCGGCCGCAGATCGAACTTGTAGTTGGCGATGAACGCCTCCCGTTCAGGTCCGAGCAGGGCCTGCAGCGCCTCGAAGAAATACGGCCCGGCCAGCCGGTTGTAGCGGTTGGTCTCGCCCGCGTCCAGCCCCGGTGCCCAGTCGAGATCGAAGCCGCGTTCCGCGGCGAAGCGGCGCGCGCGGTCGACGTCCTCCGGCGTGACGGCGCCGTTCTTGACGAGCAGCGTGCCGGTCTGCCAGCCGCGGACGAACAGGATACGCGCGCCCGGATCTTCCACGCCGCGCCGTTCCAGCGCCACGGCGGCCGTCGCGGCGAGCTTGAGCAGGTCGCGCGGCGGCAGATCGATCCAGCGCGTCAGCGCCAGCCAGCCGCCGGGCGCGAGCCGGTCCAGCAGCTGTGCGAAGGACTCCAGGGTGTAGAGATAATCCTCGTGCAGCGCGCGCAGGCCGGCGGCCGCGACGCCGCGCGTGTCCAGGAAGGCGAGCGTGACGACGTCGTAGCGTGCCGTGTCGGTGGCGATGAAGCCGCGCGCCTCGGCCACGCGCAGCGCGACGCCGGGCCGCTCGAACAGCCGTCCCGCGAAATCACCGTAGCGGGACGTGACGAGCCCGGCGATCTGTGGATTGAGCTCGACGGCGACGACGTTCTCCGCCCCGTGCAGGTGCGCCTGCAGCACTTCGCTGCCGCCGCCGGCACCGAGCACCAGCACCGCGCGCGGTGCGGCGAGATGGTAGGGCAGGGCCGAGGTGAGCTGATCGAGATAGGCATAGTCCGCCGCGGGCCGGTTGCCGTCGGTGATCACCGTCATGCCGTCGCCGTCGGTGAACAGCGCGAGCTGCGGCGGCGGCGCGGCGGTCGCATTCAGGCTCAGGCCGGGCGCGTGGCGCAGCGGCACCTGCGGGCTCTCCACCACGCTGAGCAGGCCGAGCGGGCTGCTGCGTTCGGCGACGACGTGCGCGCCCGGCACGCGCAGCAGCTGCGACAGCGGCTTGTAGGGCGACAGGACGATCGTGCCGTGCGCCGTCAGCAGCCACAGCACGGCGGCGCCGGCTGCCGCCGCGGCGCTCCACCCGCCGCGGCGCGGCAGCCGCAGCTCCCAGGCCGCGACCAGCACGGCCAGCATGGCGAGGATGCCCACCACGCCCAGCGCCCGCAGCGGAAACAGCAGGGTGAGCAGCAGGATGATCAGCAGACTCCCGCCGCCCGCGCCGAGCAGATCGGCCGCGTACAGCCGCGGGATCCCGTCGCGATGGCGTGCCAGCGCCAGAGCCACCGCGCTCGCCGCGAACAAGAACGGCAGCGCGAGCAGCAGGTAGATCAGCATCAGCCGGTACAGCTGGCGCGGGTTCCAGAGCATCTCCTCGGCGTTGAAGGGAACGGATTGGGCGAGCAGGGCGCAGCCGACGGCGCTGGTGCCGAACAGCAGGATGGACGCGACGAACAGCGCGTCGAAATGCGCCAGGGCGCGCTGCCGCACCAGCGCCAGCACGGCGCCGCTGACGCCGTAGCCGAGCAGCGCCAGGCTGATGACCATGTAGGCGAAGTGATGCCACTGCGCGAGTGCGAAGAAACGCAGCAGCAGCACCTCGTAGGCCAGCGCAGTCGCCGAGGTCAGCGCCACCGCCATGAACGGCGGCCGGGGCGGGGCGGGCGGCGGCGGAGGCACGGGCCGGCCCTCGCGCTTCAGTGCGCGCCGGTGAGCGGCACGAACGCGACCGGCAGCAGTTGCCGCGTCACGACCGTGCCGTCGTCCTGCCTGGTCACCAGTACGAGCTGCTGGGTGAGGAAATACGAGCCGACCGGAATGATCATGCGGCCGCCGGGTTTGAGCTGCGCGAGCAGCGGCGGCGGCACGTGGCTGGCCGCCGCCGTCACGACGATGGCGTCGAACGGCGCGTGTTCCGGCCAGCCGAAATAGCCGTCGCCGTGGCGCACGCTGACGTTGGCGTAGCCGAGTTCCGCCAGGCGTTCGCGCGCCGACCCGGCCAGCGGCTCGACGATCTCGATCGTGTAGACGTGCTCCACGATCTCCGCCAGCACCGCCGCCTGATAACCCGAGCCCGTGCCCAGCTCCAGCACCCGGTCGCCCGGCTGCGGGTCGAGCAGGTCGGTCATGATGGCGACGATATAGGGCTGCGAGATGGTCTGACCGTGGCCGATGGGCAGCGGCCGGTTCTGATAGGCCAGCGGCCGCAACGGCAGGGCCACGAAGGCATGGCGCGGCACCGTCCGCAGGGCGTCGAGCACGGCTTGGGCGAGGCGATCGCGGCCGAGGTGGTCGGCGGTGGAGCGCACGTCGGCCTCGATCTCCGCGACCAGCGCCGCGCGCGCCGCGGCGTAGCGGTCCGCGTCGGCGGCAGGCGTCGTCCGCACGGCGCACGAAAGCGCACAGACCCCTGCGAGAACGACGGTCCTGGCGATGCGGCAAGTCATGGCGAGACCCGGCAGCGTTTTCAAATGAGTATGGTTCATCGCGTCGAGGCCTGCCGTCCTGGTCTATAAGTTAGAGCAGGCTCTCCCGTCCGCAGCGGACACCGCGGACAGCCGACCACGACATGTCATGAACGAAGCGGAGGTCTTACATGCCCAACAACGTCTACAAGATGATCGAGATCGTCGGCTCGTCCACGAAGGGTTCGGACGACGCGATCGAGAAGGCCATCGCCAAGGCGGCCAAGACGCTGCACAACCTCGACTGGTTCGAAGTGCAGGAGATCCGCGGCCACATCGTGGAGGGCAAGGTCGGACACTATCAGGTGAAGATCAAGGTCGGGTTCCGGCTCGACTGAATCGGCGTGGTGGGGCTGCGGTCTCCGGCCACATCGCTCGAATCGCTGGATGCCTCCGACGGGCCGTCCGCCGGCTGCCGGCCGAAGCAGGGATGTGCCGGCTGCGGGCCTGTCGCCGCGCAGGGCCGCTTGACAGTGCGGAACGCCGGCACCATGCTTTTTTCGCTCTTCGTCCGAGAAGGCTCCGATCCATTCGTCAGGCCGGCCAGGGCCGGTATCCGCGACTGGCATCGATTCGGGGTTTTCCTCACGGAATCTCGCGACGGCGTTCCGCGCCGATCCCGGGAGGCCTGCCATGCAGACGGATCTGTCGTCATCGCCGGATCGGCACACCGGGCCGCCGCTGCCGCGGCGCGATCGCCTCGCGGTGCTGATCAGTCTCGCCGCCCTCACGACCCTGTCCTGGATCTACCTGCTGCGCCTCGACGCCTCCATGGCGTCCATGGATATGACGGACATGGCCGGCATGCCGTGCATGCACATGGACATGCCGGGCCGGGATCCGCGCGGGTTGCTGCTCGGCTTCGTCATGTGGAGCGTCATGATGGTCGGCATGATGCTGCCGGGTGCGGCACCGATGATCCTGCTGTTCGCCGCGGTGCAGCGCCGCGCCCGCCCGCATCCCTTCCCGGTCATCGCGGTCTTCGTGTTCGGTTATGTCGCCGTATGGGCCGTGTTCTCCGCCGGTGCGGCCGGGCTGCAGGCGGGCCTGCAGTCCCTGCGCATGCTGACCGCCGATCGCCTGGCGAGCGGGACGCTGGCCGGCGCGGTGCTGGTCGTGGCGGGGCTGTACCAATGGACGGCCCTCAAGGAGCGCTGTCTCGCGCACTGCCAGTCGCCGCTCGCGTTCATGACGCGGCACTGGCGTCCGGGTACGGCCGGGGCGCTGCGCATGGGCGTCATGCACGGCGCCTACTGCCTGGGCTGCTGCTGGGCATTGATGGTCCTGCTGTTCGTGGGCGGCGTGATGAACCTGCTGTGGGTGGCGGCGCTCGCGGCACTGGTGCTGCTGGAGAAGATCCTGCCCGGCGGGCGTCTGTTCGCGCGCATCGCCGGCGTCGTCCTCATCGCCTGGGGCGCGGCGTTGCTGACCGGCGTGTCCGGGCCGGCCTGAGCGCGCCGCATCCCGGCTCACCGGGTCTCACAGATTCAGGAGGAACGCAGTCATGGCCTACGTAGACTGGTCGATAGAAGGTCCCTTCATGGTCACCTGCAGCTGCGACTGGGGCTGTCCGTGTCAGTTCAACAGCCGGCCCACCAACGACCGCTGTCACGCCGTCTCGGCCATGGAGATCCGGGCGGGGCACTTCGGCGATGTCCGTCTCGACGGTCTGCGCTGGGCGGCGATGTTCGCCTGGCCGAACGCCATCCACGAGGGGCACGGCCAGTGCCTGCCCATCGTCGACGAGCGCGCCGACGACGCGCAGCGCCGGGCCCTGCTGACCATCCTCTCCGGCGGCGAGTCCGAGCCGGGCGCGACGGTGTTCAACGTCTTCGCCTCGACCATGGAAAAGGTGCACGAACCGCAGTTCGCGCCGATCGAGTTCGAGGCGGACGTGAACGCGCCGCGGGGCAGCATCCGCGTGCCGGCGCTGATCGAGGCGCGCGGCGAGCCCATCCTCAACCCCGTGACCGGGGCGGAGCACCGTGTGCGGGTCGTGCTGCCGGAAGGCTTCGAGTATCGCGAGGCCGAGTACGGCAACGGCAGCGCGCGGACGCAGGGGCCGCTGACCATGGCCTGGGAGCGCGGCCACAGCCACTTCTTCAACATGCACATGACGCCCTACGGGCCGGCGTAGGCACGGCCGCAGACCGTCCTCCGCGATGGGGACGGGGCAGGCTCGAACTGCGGGGATTCCGATGCGGTGCGGCGTCGGCGCCTTCCGTCCGGAAGGCGCCGGCCGCGTCAGTCAGGCTTCCGCCGGCTTGCGCTTGAACAGGCGCGACACCAGGCCGGCGACGGCGATCACGATCAGCACGATGAATTTCTTCATCGCCACCAGCAGCACACCCAGCTTGGCGAGCAGACCGGCCTTGGCGGCCAGCTTGCCGGCGACCAGTGCGCCGATGCCGTAGGCGGCGACCTTGTCCACGTCGGGATCGAAGTCCGCATAGCGGTGTCCCTCGTTGAACTCGGTGATGGCCAGCACCTGCTGCATGCCGGTCTCCACGGGTGCCAGCTGCGACATGCCGGCGACGGCGTTCAGCAGCAGCACGCCCTTGCGGCCCAGCACGCGGATGTTGTAGTTGAGGGTGTGCTGCTCGGCGTCGCCGAAGGCCAGTTCCTTGGCCCAGTACAGCTTGTGGGTCGCGCGGTCGTAGTGCGGCGGCGCGGCCCAGCCGACGAGTTCGATGGGTTCGTAGCCGGCCTGGACGCGGCCCTCGTTCTCCGCCGCGGTGTCGGCCTGCATGTCGCTCAGCAGTTCGGCGTAGTCGATCTTGTCGGCATCCTCGTCGGAGACGTAACCGTCCTCCTCGTAGCTGATGATCACCGCCCAGCCGCTGTCGTCGAACAGGTCGCTGCCGGTCGGCACCAGCATGCCCTGGCTCTCGTTGCCCGGCGGGTTGCCCCAGGCGACCAGCACGCGTTCGGCGTCCTCGGGGCTGAGATAACGGAAGCCGTCGCCGAGATCGATGCGGGCGATGCCGCCCGGCAGGTTCACCACACCGGCGCGGAAGTCGAGCGAGGCGACGAACTCCTCGATCGTCATGCCGCCTTCGTCGGCCGCCTCCCCGGCGCCCCCATCGGCGGCGAAACCCAGTGCGGACCACCCCAGCAGCCCGGCCAACAGCAGATTGCGGATCATAATGTTCCCCTTTTTTCCCCTTGTGGTGATGCGCTGCCGGGCCGCAAGGCTCCGGGCATTGGCAGCATAGCGGCAGTGAAGTCTCGAACCGTAGGGATCATGTGGGTAATGGCGCCTCCGTGGCGATCGGCCGGGTGCGGCGGTCAAGATGTCGCCGTGCCACGCCGACAAGACCGGTCATCCCGTACCTGCCCGAGTCATGCCCATGCCGGCATCAAGCCCTGCCAAGACCGCGCTCGCCGTGCTGTTCATGCTGCTGTTCCTCGCGGCGATCACGATCCCGACCGGCCTGTGGCGGAATTTCCTGCACTGAAAAAAAGCACGCCGGAACGGTTCCGGCAAAGGGGGAAGGCAATGACCGACGAACAGTTCGACGCCCTGGTCTCGAGGCTCGAAGCGCAGGCGCGCCGCAGCCCGCGCGCCTACAAGCTGCGTGTCCTGCTGCTGGCGCTGCTGGGCTACGGCTATCTCGGCGCCATGCTCGGGCTGATCCTGTTCCTGTTTCTGCTCACGCTGGGGTCGCTCGTCTTCCTCAAGGCGGCGGCGATCAAGCTGATCATCCCGGTGGGCGCCTTCCTGTGGATGGTACTGCGCGCCATGTGGGTCAGGCTCGAGCCGCCCGCGGGCCGGCGCGTCACGCGCAAGGAGGCGCCGGCGCTGTTCGCCGCCATCGATGCGCTGCGCCGCAGGCTGCGTGCGCCGCGCTTCCACCGCGTGCTGATCACCGACGACTTCAACGCCGCCGTCGTGCAGGTGCCGCGCCTCGGCATGCTCGGCTGGCACCGCAACTATCTGCTGCTCGGCCTGCCGCTCATGAAGCTGATGACGCCGCGCCAGTTCGAGGCGGTGCTGGCGCACGAGTTCGGCCATCTCGCCGGCGGTCACGGGCGCATGTCCAACTGGATCTACCGTCTGCGCATGGGCTGGGCGCGGCTGCTGCACGCGCTGGAACGGCAGCAGAGCTGGGGCACGTTCATGTTCCGCCGCTTCTTCAACTGGTATTCGCCGTATTTCAGCGCGTACTCCTTTCCGCTGGCGCGCGCGAACGAATACGAGGCCGACGCGGCCTCGGTGCGGGCAGTGTCGGCCGAGGCCGCGGCCGAGGCGCTCACCAGCGTGAACGTCGTCGGCAGCTACCTCGACGAGCGGCGGACACGCTGCTCGGCGATGCGCTGCCGAAGATCGCCGCCGAGTTCGACAACCGCTGGCGGCAGGGCATCCTGCCGTCCTGGGAGCGGCGCCACCGGGAAGTGCAGGAGGGCCGCGCCCGGCTCGCCGAGCTCGACCGGCTGGCCGCGGAAGGCGAACTGTCGCTGAACGATGCCTACCGGCGCGCGCAGCTCACCGAGGATTACGGTGCGGGCGCCGACGCGGCCTTCGCGCAATACCGCGCCGTGCACGAGCGCGCGCCGGACGATCCCGTCGCCGGCTTCGCCTACGGCCAGCGCCTGCTGTGGCGCGGCGACGAGGCGGGCGCCGCACTGATCGAGCGCGCCATGGAGCTGGACGAGGACGCCATCGTTCCCGGCTGCGAGGCCCTGCGCGACCACTGCTGGCGCAACGGCCGCGAGGCCGAGGCGCACCGCTGGCACGACCGCATGGTCGAACGCCGGACCCTGCTCGCCGCCGCCGAGGCCGAGCGCGACGGCCTGCGCATCTCCGACAAGCTGGAGAAGCACGGCCTGCCGCCGGAGGTGGTCGCCGATCTGCGCCTGCAGCTGAAGAAGATCCGCGGCCTGAAGAAGGCCTACTTCGTGCGCAAGCGCGTGAAGCATTTCCCCGAGCGCCCGCTCTACGTGCTCGGCCACCGCGTCACCCGCTGGTGGTGGATCCACAGCCGGCGCCGCGCCGACGAGGTCCAGCAACGCATACTCGACAGCGTGAACTTCCCCGGCCAGGCACTGATCCTGAACGTGGAGGGCGACAACTGGCGCTTCGGGCGCAGGCTGCGCTTCATGCGCGGGTCGCGGATCCTGTGACCCGGAAGGCAAGGAGCGGAAACCGGAGTCTATCCGGTTCCCGCTCCGGCCGATCCACCGTACCCCCTATTTCAGACGCACCACCGCCCCGTGCGGATCGCTGAGATTGCGGGTGCCGGCGAAGTTGGCATGGAAGGTCGGCAGCACATGCGTCAGTATGCCCCTGCGGCCATCCTGCTGCAGTTCCACGATCCCCAGTCCAGGACAGCTCCCCACCGCCGCGTGCGTCACCGACAGCGGGAACGGTCCGCGCAGCGCGACGTAGATGCGCTTGCCTTTCGGATCGAGGTCGAGGAGGTCGGGCGTCGGATCGTTGCTGCCGGCGGCGCCGAGCGTCGTTCCGCAGACCGTGCCCGGGGGCGCGCCGGTGGCCGGATCGTCGCCGTCGGCCGTGGTCAGCCAATAGGTGTGGCGCGTGAGATGCCGGGTGTTGAACACCTCCACGTTGTTGCGCACGCGGTCGAACTGCTGCAGGTACTTGCCGTTTCTGGTGACCGTCATGCCGTGCGCGTCGCGGTTGTTGCCGGGGATGAGCAGCCCGTTGTCGGGATCGGCGAAGACGATCTCGGGCGCCGGCGTGCCGGGCGGATTGAAGGCCGGCGCGTCGGGGTAATCCAGCGGGAAGCGGTACACCGTGAACTCCGAGATGTCCGGTCCGGGCGTGCCGGTGTTCAGATACACCGCGCCGCCGCTCTCGATGCCGCCGCAGCCGGCCGCGTGCACGCTGGCGACGTCGTACTCGGCGACGATGGCCATCGGCGCTGTCCTGTAGTCCACCACGAACATGCCGCCTCCGCCGAGCGTCACGTAGACCTTGCCTTCGCTGCCGACGATGGGGCAGATATTGGTGTTGTTGGGACGCGAGCCCGCCGCCTGCTTCGGCAGGCCGTTGGGTGTCGTGCCCGCCTGCGCCGCATAGCTGCCGACGACGCCGGCGACCGGATAGTTGGCGGAATCGGCGACGGCCTCCTGGCCGGCCACCAGCCGGCTGGTCAGATCGCCGGCCAGATCCAGGGTGGCGGACTTGTTCCAGACGGCGGCGACGATGTTCTCGCCGCTGGCGTCCCAGGTGATGTCGATGCGCTCCAGCAATTTGCCCGCCTGGTTCGAAACCAGCAGATGATTGCCGTCCGGGCTCCAGAACGACATGTGGTTCTGCCGTCCGGTGTCGGTGCCGGTGGAGCGGAACAGCGCCGCCACGGCCTTGGTGCGCGTATCGACGATGGCCAGATGTCCGGAGACGACGAAATTCACGTTCATGTAGTTGTGGTTCGGACTCGGCAGCATGCCGTGCAGACGCACGGGCGTGCCGATGCCGCTGGTCCAGGTGGCCACATCGATGACCTGGCTGCCGCCGGCCGGACAGTCGACGGTTTTCGCTTCCAGGCAGGCGCTGTCGTAAATGCGCACGAAACCGCCGTGCGTACCACTGTCGTTCATGGCGCTGATACCGGCGCTGTTGGTCTGGTCGCTGACCCAGACCTCGTAGGCCTTGCCGGCGACGGCGGGATTGCAGGTGCCGAGGATGGCGGCCGCGGCCAGCCAGCGCCAACGGCGGCCGGTGAATCGGTTGGGCGTGTTCATGGCGATACCTCCTGAGAGGGGCGGACCGGCGGTGGCAGGACTGGCCGGTCAAGGTTGTGCGGGGTCGCACGGAGGGGGAATCGAAGTATAGGTCGCGCCGGGCATCCTGCTTGGCGTTCTCATCGATTCCGGAGAGGGCACAGCGAATCTGCCGGAAATTGTCCGCCCTCCTGGCGCCGACTATATTCTGCTGCATGGAACGACTCACCGACCGCTTCGGCAGGAATATCGAGTACGTCCGTCTCTCGGTCACGGACCGTTGCGACCTGCGCTGTTTCTACTGTCTTCCGAAGGGATTTCACGATTTCGAGGAACCGGAGCACTGGCTCGGCTTCGACGAGATCGAACGCGTGATCGCCGCCTTCGCGCGCCTGGGCACGCGGCGCGTGCGCATCACCGGCGGCGAGCCCCTGGTGCGCAGGAACCTGCCGGAACTGGCCGCGCGCCTGCACCGTCTGCCCGGCATCGAGGATCTGTCGCTCTCGACGAACGCCACGCGCCTCGGCCGGGAGGCGCAGGCGCTGCGTGCCGCCGGCGTGGCGCGCGTCAACGTCAGCCTCGACTCGCTGCGGCCCGAACGCTTCAAGACGATCACCGGCGGCAAGCTCGACAAGGTGCTGGACGGCCTGATGGCCGCCAGGGCCGCCGGCTTTTCGCCCATCAAGATCAACATGGTGGTGATGCGGGACACGAACGAGGACGAGGTCCCGGACATGGTCGCGTTCTGCATCGAGCACGGCTTCACCCTGCGCCTCATCGAGACCATGCCTATGGGCGACACCGGGCGTGAGGCGAGCGGCCGCTACGTGGATCTGCAGGAGGTCAGGCGCCGCCTGGCGCAGCGCTACGAACTGATTCCCGGGGTGATGCCCGGCGGCGGGCCGGCGCGCTACGTGCAGGTGGCCGGCACCGAGCTGCGCATCGGTTTCATCACGCCCATCTCCCAGCATTTCTGTGCGAACTGCAACCGCGTGCGGCTGGCGGTGGACGGCACCTTGTATCTGTGCCTGGGGCAGAACGATCACTACGCGCTGCGGCCGCTGCTGCGCGCGGGCGCGAGCGACGCGGCGCTGGAGGCGGCGATCCGCGCCGCCATCGCGCTGAAGCCCGAGCGTCACGAGTTCCGCGAAAAGCCCGCGCAGGTCGTGCGCTTCATGGCCAGGACCGGCGGCTGAGCGTGCGGGCGTTCCGGTGTCCGTCTCGGCCGTTCTTCGTCGGAGTTTCCCTGCGGTCTTCATGCTTTGACAGCCCCGGGGCCGGCATCTATACCTGAGTGCGAGACTGGCCCCGTCCAGTGCTCCCCGCCGGAAGCGTTACCAACGACAATTCGAACACCTTCGCGGCACTCCTCAGCAGGCAACATGATGAAGGAGGCAGCCATGAAACCCGACGTCAAACCCGAACCGCCCGACTGGGACGGCCTGCGCGGCAGACTGCAGAGCAGCGGCGCCTCGCCCGATGTCATGGACCGCTTCGACGAGATCATGTCGCGGCGTTCGTTCTTCGGCCTCGTCGGCCGCGGCGGTGTGGCCGCGGCACTGATGGGCACCGGCGCCGGCACCTATGCGGCACTCGAAGGCCTGTTCGGGCGCGGCCTGATCCCCGAGGCCTGGGCCGAGGAGGCCGAGAAGCCCGCCATCCCCGGCAAGCCCGACATGATCGTGCACAACACGCGCCCCGTGAACGGCGAGTTCGCACCGCATCTGCTCGACGATCACGTCACGCCGACGCAGCGCATGTTCGTGCGCAACAACGGCATCGTGCCGGCGCGCGCCGAGGCCCGTGATCCGCAGGGCTGGAAGCTCGTCATCGACGGTGAAGTGAGCAGGCCGCTGGAGATCACCCTCGACCAGCTCAGGCAGATGCCGTCGACCACCGTGCACGCCTGCATCGAGTGCGGCGGCAACGGCCGTTCGCTGTTCGATCCGCCGGTGCGCGGCAACGCCTGGAGGCGCGGCGCGATCAGCTGCTCGCAATGGAAGGGCGTGCGTCTCGCGGACCTGCTCAGAGAGGCCGGCATGAAGGACAGCGCCGTCTACACCGGCCACTACGGCGAGGACCTGCACATCGGCGGCAAGGACGAACCGCCGATCTCGCGCGGCATCCCCATCGACAAGGCCATGGAGGCGCACACGATCGTGGCCTACGAGGTGAACGGCGAGGAACTGCCCACGCTCAACGGCTATCCCGTGCGGCTGGTCGTCCCCGGCTGGATCGGCAGCTGCTCCCACAAGTGGCTGACCCGCATCTGGGTGCGCGACCGGGTGCACGACGGCCCCAAGATGGGCGGCTATTCTTATCGCCTGCCCAAGTACCCGGTGCGTCCCGGCGAGATCCCGCCGGAGGAGGACATGGCCATCGCCACCGCGTGGATCGTCAAATCCATGATCACTGCACCTGCCGAGAACGCCAGCCTGAAGGCCGGCGAGAAGATCAAGGTGCGCGGCCATGCCTGGGCCGGCGAGGGCAAGGTCAAGGAGGTGCTGCTGTCCACCGACTTCGGCATCACCTGGACCAAGGCCGGACTGAGCCAGCCGGAACAGAAATACGCCTGGTACGACTACGAGGCCGAGCTCGGTTTCCCCGGCCGCGGCTACTACGAGATCTGGGCCCGGGCATTCGACGACAAGGGCAACGCCCAGCCGTTCGCCCAGCCGTGGAACCCGCGCGGCTACCTCGGCAACGTGGTGCATCGCGTGCCCGTCATGGTCGCGGCCTGATGCATGCGCATCCTGCCCGCGCTGCTGCTGATGCTTGCACTCGCCGCCCCGAGGGAGGCCGGGGCGGCGGACGCGGCAACGGGTGAGGCGGCCGCGCCCGGTCCCGGCAAGGAACTGTTCGAGACCCACTGCGGCGCCTGCCACAGCCTGGACCTGCCCCGATCCCAGCGCCTGGACCGCGCCAACTGGAAATGGGTCATCGACGACATGGTCAACCAGTTCGGCGCCACCTGGCTCACCGAAGAGCAGCAGAAGCTCATCCTGGAGTACGTGGTGGAGACCTACGGGCCGGACGCGCCGAGGGCGAACTGACGAAACCGATGAAACCCGACCCTTTCATGTCCGCGCGCACGACCACAGGCGCGCTCTCCCCGCGCGCGCCTTGCATTGCCGCGCAGCCTTGCCTAGCATCCCGAATCGAATGACGCCGGCCTGACGGATCAGCCGGCCCGTTCGTGACAACGAGTCGTGCGAACGCCAAGAACAAGCCACACGACGGGAGCGCCATGCCCCACACCGCCGATACGGAACGTCGGCCAGACACCGGACTGTCGAGTCTCGCCATCGTCGCGCGTTTTCACGGGCTGCCCGCGGATGCCGGGCGCCTGCGGCACCGCTTCGCGCCGCCGGGCGGGGCGTGCGGAGCCGGTGAGCTGCTGCGTGCGGCGCGGCATCTGGGACTGAAGGCGCGGGAGATCCGGGCCACCTGCGACCGTTTGCCCGGGATGGCGCTGCCCGCGATCGCTCGGCACAAGGACGGGCACTATTTCGTGGTGGCCAGGGTCGAGGGCGACAAGGTCCTGATCCAGGATCCCCTGGAGTCGCGCCCGCTGGCCCTGCCGCGCCCGATCTTCGAGGCGGCCTGGTCCGGCACGCTGATCCTGCTGACGCGCCGGGCGGCGCTGCCGCACGCGAACGTCCGGTTCGGCTTCACATGGTTCGTCCCCGCGATCGTCCGATTCCGCAGGCACTTCGCCGAGGTCCTCGCCGCTTCCTTCTTCCTGCAGCTGTTCGCGCTGATCACGCCGCTGTTCTTCCAGGTCGTCATCGACAAGGTGCTGGTGCACAAGGGGCTCACGACGCTGGACGTGCTGGCCTTCGGACTGATCGTCGTGTCGCTGTTCGAGGTGGCGCTCGGCGGTCTGCGGACCTGGCTGTTCGCGCACACCACCAACCGCATCGACGTGCTGCTCGGTACGGAGCTCTTCCGGCATCTGCTGGCTCTGCCCCTGGCCTACTTCGAGGCGCGCCGGGTCGGCGATTCGGTGGCGCGCGTGCGCGAGCTGGAGAACGTGCGCGGCTTCATCACCGGCTCCGCGCTGACCGTCGTCATCGATCTGCTGTTCACGGTCGTGTTCCTGGCAGTCATGTACTGCTACAGCCCGCTGCTGACCTGGATCGTGCTCGGCTCGATCCCCGGCTATGTGCTGCTGTCCGTCTTCGTCACTCCCGTCCTGCGCGCCCGCGTGCACGAGAAGTTCGACCGCGGCGCGGAGAACCAGGCCTTTCTGGTGGAGTCGGTCACGGGCATCGGGACCCTCAAGGCCATGGCCGTGGAACCGCAGATGCAGCGGCGCTGGGAGGAGCAGCTGGCCGCTTACGTCCACGCCGCGTTCCGGGCCGCCAACCTCAACAATGTCGCCAGCCAGATCGCCGGCCTCATCAACAAGTCGGTGGTGGTGCTGATCCTCTGGGTCGGCGCCCGCGCCGTCATCGCCGGCGACCTGAGCGTCGGCCAGCTCATCGCTTTCAACATGCTGGCGGCGCGCGTCAGCGGACCGGTGCTGCGGCTGGTCCAGCTGTGGCAGGACTTTCAGCAGGCCGGCGTCTCGGTGCGGCGCCTGGGCGACATCCTCGACACGCCGGCCGAGCCCGGCCACGACCGGAACCGCAGCGCCCTGCCGCAGCTCGCCGGCCGCATCAGCTTCGACCGGGTCACCTTCCGCTACCGGCCCGACGGCGCGGAAGTGCTGCGCGATGTATCGCTCGATATCCCCGCCGGCCAGGTCCTCGGCATCGTCGGGCGCTCCGGCTCCGGCAAGAGCACGCTCGCCAGGCTCATCCAGCGCCTGTACGTCCCGGAGGCCGGGCGGGTGCTGGTCGACGGCGTGGACCTCGCCATGGTCGATACCGCCTGGCTGCGCCACCGCGTCGGCGTGGTGCTGCAGGAGAACGTGCTGTTCAACCGCTCCGTGCGCGACAACATCGCCCTCAGCGATCCCGGCATGCCGATGGAGTCCGTCGTCCAGGCCGCGCAGCTGGCCGGCGCCCACGACTTCATCCTGGAGATGCCGCAGGGCTACGACACCCTGGTCGGCGAGCACGGCTCGACCCTGTCCGGCGGCCAGCGCCAGCGCCTGGCCATCGCCCGTGCGCTGGCCGCCAACCCGCGTGTGCTCATCCTCGACGAGGCGACCAGCGCGCTGGACTACGAGTCCGAACGCGTCATCCAACAGAACATGCGGGCGATCTGCCGGGGCCGCACCGTGATCATCATCGCGCATCGCCTGTCCACCGTGCGCCTCGCCGATCGCATCGTCGTGCTGGAACGTGGTCAGATCGCCGAGCAGGGGTCTCACGATGAGTTGCTCAAGCGCGGCGGCCACTACGCCCGGCTGTGGGGCCTGCAGTCGGGTGAGCCCGCGTTGTCCGTGTCGGGATGAGTCCATGAAGCCGCGCGCCGACAGACATGAACTGGATTTCCTGCCCGCCGCGCTGGAGATCCAGGAGCGCCCGCCGTCACCGGTCGGCCGCGCCATCCTCTGGTCGATCATCGCCTTCTTCCTGATCGCGCTGGCCTGGTCGGTCGCGGGCCGGATCGACATCGTCGCCACCGCCCAGGGCAGGATCGTCCCCGGCGGCCGCGTCAAGGTGATCCAGCCCCTGGAGATCGGCAGCGTGCGGGCCATTCACGTGACCGAGGGCCAGACGGTCAGGCAGGGCGACGTCCTCATCGAGCTCGATCCCACGCTGAGCGCCGCCGACCGCGACCGGCTGACGGACGAGCGCGACGCCGCACGGCTCGATCGCGCCCGTCTGCTGGCCCTGGTCCGGAGGCTGCGGCAACGGAACGACGGAGCATCGCCACCGGCGGACGACGGCGATTTTCCGCGGCTCGACGTTTCCGCATCGGCCGGCATGGAGCCTGCGGCAACGGCCGTGCAGCGGGAGCTGCTGCGCAGCCAATGGACCGAGTTCACCACCCGTCTCGCGGCGCACGACGCCGACCTCGAAAAGCGCACGGCCGAGCTCGCCGGCGTCAGGGCCCAGGTGACCAAGCTGCAACAGACGCTGCCGCTCGTCACCCGGCGCGCCGAGGCCTTGAAGGGTCTGGCCGCCCGGAAACTCGTCGCCGAGAACCAATGGCTGGAGCTGGAGCAGAACCGCATCGAACAACAGCAGGACCTGGAAAGCCATAAACAGCGCGGTGCCGAGCTGAAGGCCGCCATCGCCGAGGCGCGGCAGCGGCGCAACAGCGTCGAGGCCGAGTTCACCGGCAAGGTCTACGCCGAACTCGCCGAGGTCGAGCGTCGGCTCGCCGGCCTCGAACAGGAACTCGTCAAGGCCGAACAGCGTACCGGCCTGCGGACGCTCAGCGCGCCCGTCGACGGCATCGTCCAGCAGCTCGCCCTGCACACCGTCGGCGGTGTGGTCACGCCGGCGCAGGAACTGCTCCGGATCGTCCCGCAGGAAGGCGGCCTGGAGATCGAGGCCTGGGTGCTGAACAAGGACATCGGCTTCGTCCGCGAGGGTCAGATGGCCGAGGTCAAGGTTGAAACTTTCCCCTTTACGAAGTATGGAACGCTGGCCGCCGAGGTGGTCGACGTCTCCGGCGATGCGGTGACCGACGAGCGGCGCGGACTGGTCTACGCCGCGCGGGTGCTGCTGGAGGATGCGGCCATCCGGGTCGGCGACCGGCTGGTCCGGCTGACGCCGGGCATGGCGGTGACGGTGGAAGTGAAGACCGGGACGCGGCGGCTGATCGAGTATGTCCTGAGCCCGTTGCTGCGGTACCGGGACGAGGGGTTGAGGGAGCGGTGAG